>JBGCFJ010000918.1:0-7125 GCA_045106885.1 Saprospiraceae bacterium | reverse complement strand
TTTTCAATTTAGAATTTAAAATTTTCAAAAAAGCGTCAACTACTTTTTCATTTTGCTGATTGAGCTAATCAATTGTAAATATGAAATTTTTAAGTAGCTAGATTTTTGTTTTTTGAAAATTGGACATTGAAAATTTTAATTGAAAATCACAAAAACATGGGCAAATAGTCCTTTTTTCTTAAAGAGAACGTTTTAAAAAGAAATATTGATACAAATTTACTAGAAATATTTTGGTTTCGGCTATTTTTGGCAAGAAAAGGTACAGAGGAGGACAGGTCTAAAGGTGTAGAGATAAGTACCATCTATCTTTGCACCTCTAAACCTCTAAACCTCTATCCCTCTAAACCTTTATACCTTTATCCCTCTAAACCTTTATACCTTTATACCTTTATACCTTTATACCTCTAAACCTTTACACCTTTTATGAAAGTACACTTAATAGCGACAGGCGGTGCGGTGATGCACAATTTAACGATAGCCTTACATTTATTGGGACACGAAGTAACGGGGTCTGATGATGAAATTTATAATCCTGCTAGAGACAGATTGGCGAAACATGGGTTATTACCCGATAAAATGGGTTGGGATGCGGACCGAATTACGACAGATTTAGATTGTATTATTCTAGGAATGCATGCTCGTATCAATAATCCAGAATTGAAAAAAGCGCAGGAATTGGGTATCCGTATCTATTCTTTTCCTGAATTTATTTATGAACAGAGTAAAGATAAAAAACGAATTGTTGTAGCGGGTAGTCACGGTAAAACGACGACAACTTCTATGATTATGCACGTTTTGAAGGTCTGTGAACTGCAGTTTGATTATTTAGTGGGGGCTCAATTGGAAGGTTTTGAAACGATGGTACAAATTACTGATGCGCCTGTAATTGTTTTAGAAGGGGATGAATATTTGTCTTCCCCGATTGATCGCCGACCCAAGATTATGCACTATCGACCACACGTAGCAATTATTACAGGCATCGCTTGGGACCATATTAACGTTTTTCCAACCTTTGAAGGGTATGTAGGCGAATTCCAAAAATTTGTGGATACGATTCAACCAGATGGCGAATTGTATTATTATGGAAAAGACGCAGAATTGCCAGCCATTGCAAAAAATACCACCGCGAACATTCAAACAAGCCCTTATCATGGGTTTAATTTTGAAATCATAGACGGACAAACGATTCTGATAAAGGAAAATGACGAAAAAGTACCTTTACAAATTTTTGGGCAACATAATTTAGAAAACTTGCAAGCGGCTTATTATGCTTGTAAAGCGGCAGATGTAACGGATACACAGTTTTTTAAAGCAATTCAGTCGTTTAAAGGAGCTGCGAAACGTTTGCAATTAATTAAAAAGGTGGAGGATACTATTGCTTATCGAGATTTTGCCCATGCGCCGTCTAAGGTGAAAGCAACGGTAGAAGCCTTTAAAAAACAGTACCCAAAAAGAAAATTAGTAGCTTGTGTAGAATTGCATACTTTTAGTAGTTTGAATAAAGCTTTTTTACCTCAATATAAAGGAGCGGTGGAAGCGGCAGATTTTGCCTATATTTTTTTTAGTGAGCATACTTTGAAAATGAAGAAATTGCCACCGATTACCAAAGCAGATATTCAAGCCAATTTTGGACATAAACGATTGAAAGTATTTAATCATCGAGGAGAATTACATAGAGCATTGAAAAATCATAAATGGGATAATAAAAATTTATTGATGATGAGTTCTGGGACTTTTTCTGGGACTAATTTTGAGGAGTTGGCTGATTTGCTTTTTTAAGTTTTGACGCTGATTTCGCTGATTATTATGATTTGTTATGTTTGATTTAGCATATTCATCTCTTATCTTTATACAAAAACAAAACAATGCTTAAACGAAGAACCTTTATCAAAAACACAACATTAGCAACAACTGCCTTGTCTATGGGGTTAGTTGGTTGTGCTGATACCTCTAATTCGCAAACTGAATCAACCATGCCCAAGTCAAAAAACATTCCGCCATTAAAAATATCTTTAGCCCAATGGTCGCTCAATCGAGCCTTTTTTGCCAATGAACTGGATGCTAAAGATTTTGCGAAGATTGCCAAAAACGATTATGGTATTTCAGCAGTAGAGTATGTCAATGGCTTTTATAAAGAATCGGCAACAGACGAGACTTTTTGGCAAGACCTAAAAAAGCGAGCAGCGGATGTAGGCGTAGAAAATTTGTTGATAATGTGTGATGATGAAGGCGATTTAGGAAATAGTAATGATGCGGAAAGGAAAAAGGCAGTAGAAAATCATTATAAATGGGTTCATGCAGCGAAGATTTTAGGCTGCCATTCCATTCGAGTGAATGCTTTCGGAGATGGAACGGAACAGGAATTACATACGGCATTAGTAGATGGAATGGGACAATTATGCGATTATGCAGCGAAGGAAAATATCAATATATTGATTGAAAATCATGGTTTATGGAGTTCTAATGGTCAATTTATTACAAATGTGCTTAAAACGGCTAATCGACCAAACTTTGGGACGTTACCAGATTTTGGTAATTGGTGCCTAAATGAAAAGTGGGGCAGTACACAAAATAATAAATGTAGTGAGGTGTATGACCGCTATCAAGGCGTCACCGAATTTTTGCCTTATGCGAAAGGATATAGTGCCAAGTCCTATAAGTTTGATGCCAATGGAGATGAAACGATTATTGATTATTACAAAATGCTACAAATTGCCAAAGATGGCGGTTATGATGGATATATAGGCATCGAATTTGAAGGCGAAACGATGAGTGAACCCACTGGTATTCGGGCAACGAAGGCTTTATTAGAAAAAGCTTGGGCTCGTATTACTGGATAACTTCCCGTTATCCAGTAATTTAAGGTATGTTAATTATGACTTAAATTATCCAGTAACGGGAAGTTACTTGATAATACTATTTGGTACGAAATGACTGAAAACCTAGAAAATACAACGACCTCCGAATGCTTGAATTGCCATCAGCAATTACCAGCCAATGCAGCCTTTTGCCCCAATTGCGGACAGAAGAACACAGATGGTCTAATCTCGCTCAAAGAGTTTCTTCAGAATTTTCTAGATAATGTATTTAATATTAATTCTCGTATTTTCCAAACAATAAAATGGCTATGTATTCCTGCTAAATTGACCAAAGAATATTTTAAGGGAAAGCATAAAAGGTATTACCATCCAATTCGACTGTATTTGGTGATGTCGCTTATCTTCTTTGCTATTTTAAATATGGTAGGAGATATAGATGATATTGTAAATGTTAATTTAGGAGACGAAGATAATTTAGAAGAATTAGTGGAAAAAGAAGCACATAAAATTGCTTTTTTAACTGAACTGGATACCTTGAGTGAACAGATACCTTTATTTCAAGATACGACAGCAAAGGTTGCTTTAGATTCTCTGAAAAAAGCGTTAACTGCAACGATGAAAAGCGATTCTTTTGACTTGACAATTGAAGGTAAACCTATGAAAGTTAGTTCAGCGGATGTATTTACTTTAAGTGGGAAGGAATTAGTGGAAAAGTATGAAGTTAAAGGCTTTTGGGCGCAAATTACGGCAAAGCAAGTTATTCATTTTTTACATGACCAAGCAGGCTTTGCCCGACAAGTTTTTAATAACTTCCCCTTGATGCTATTGGGAATGATTCCTTTTTTAGCCTTATTTATGAAGTTACTATATGTTCGACAAGGGCGATTTTATGTAGAGCATTTGGTGCTGAATTTTCACCATCATGCTTTTATGTTCTTTTTCTTGTCTTTTTTCTTTCTATTGCCAGAAGACTATATCGAATATGTTATCTGGTATGGTGTTGGTGCTGTTTTTATTTTTCTTTTCTTAGCTTTGAAATGGTATTATGAACAAAGTTTTGGCAAGACTTTAATCAAATATATTTTATTCAATATCTTTTATCTATTTTCTTTCGTCATAACGCTTATCATTACTTTTATTATTAGCTTCTTGTTGTTTTAATTTATCAAAATCATAAATCGCATCATAAACTGCTTGATGCAATCGTGGACGAATATTCATGGAGTACAACTTCCTATTTTCTCTAGTAGGGTAGACTCGATTAGATAGAAAAATAACGATTAAATATTCCGCAGGGTCAATCCAAAAGAACGTACCTGTAAAGCCAGAATGTCCATAACTATATTTACTAGCGGATTTAGCGACATAGCTTTTTTCAGCATCGTATTCGATTAAAGGTTTATCAAAACCTAAACCTCTACGATTGTCTTCATCGCAAAATTGACAGCGGGTAAAATCTTGGAGGGTTGATTTTTCGATAAATCGCTCCCCACCGTAGCTACCTTCATTTAAATACAACTGTAATAATTTGGCTAAGTCAGTTGTATTCCCAAATAAACCTGCGTTTCCAGAAATACCAGATAGCATCGCTGCTGCTTCGTCGTGTACCGTACCGTGTACTAGACTATTTCTAAAAAAATCATCATTCTCGGTAGGAATAATCTCATTAATAGAAAACCTTTCTAAGGGGTTGAAAACTAGTTTGTTTGCGCCAATTTTTTTGTAAAAAGTATTGTATAAATATTGGTCAAATCGCTTTCCTGTTTTTTCTTTAACTAAATCAGGATACATCAAAAATGTTAGCCCGGAATAAACATAACCAGGGTCTTTATTTAAAGGAGAGGCTTTAATTAAATCCATCATTTTCCCTTTATATTTTTTGTGTAAATACAAGCCATTAGTAATTTTGATAGGATAATTTTTATGAGGAGTGGCTCTAAAAGTTCGCCTTTTATATTTACCATTTTTCTTTTGCGCTTGTTTCCAGTAGACGATGTATGGTTTTAGTTGTGCATTATGCGCAAGGATGGAACGGAAATATAAATCTTCTTTATCAGACCCTTTAAAATCTGGGAAATAGTTGGCGAATTTGGCATCTATATCAAATAAACCATCATCTTGCATCCGCATTAAGGCAGGAACTGCCGTTGTTACTTTGGTCACAGATGCAAGGTCGTAAATATCTGATGAGCGAACTGCTTGGTGTTTGTCATAAGTATGGAAGCCAAAGTCTTTTTGATAGATAACTTGACCATTTTTAGCAACTAGTACTTGTGCGCCAGGAAATGCCAGAGAATCTAAGCCTTCTTGAACAATCGTCTCAATATTTTGAGCTAAAAATTCACTGTTAACACCTGTTAATTCAGGCGAACTATAGCCTAAACGCAATTGTCCCTTGCTAATAATCCCATCATTAGTTGTATAAGTTGACCCTATATTTTTACTTAATTTCCCAACTGCACCTGCTGCGCCAAAATGGATTTGTGCTGCCAAGGATTGTGTATAAACATTTGTCTTAGGCGTATATAAAAGTGCTTTTGCTTGCTCTATATACGGAAAACCAGTCGTTAATTCTGCTTTTCCAAAAACCGTATAAACCAAATCAACTCTTTTGCTTAAATCTCTAATGAAATCTTCTACTACTTGAGAATATCCAGTTTCTAAAGTATCACTAATTGAAATGATGGTGACATCACTATAATTAATTAAATATTTAAAGACTTCTCCAGCTTGAGTACCTGTAGCATCTAAAGGAAGGTTAAAGGATTTGACATTGGTGTATAGTTGTAAGATTTTATCGAATTCCGCCGTTTTAGTCGCATCTCCAATGGATAGATGCGCAATGCTAGTAGTACTTAAATCGTTGAAAGGCAGTAGGCGGCTTTCATTTTTAAGCAAAACAATATCAGATAAATTTTCTTGATGATATTGTTGAATACTGTCAAGTGAAATTTGGCCGAAGCTACTAAGTGGTATAATAAAAAGTAATATCAGAAGGGAATTTAGTAATCTCATTTTTTAACACTTCAGTAGGGAACAAACAGGCTATTGATGACTGTATGTATTTGTAAAATATGTATTTGTTTTCACAAAATAAATAGATAATTACAATTTATAAAGCATTATTAAGTAGTGAATGTTAATTAATTCGGTAAAAAGTATCTTTGTCAAATGAAACGAGTTCACGAATTAACTGCGCAAGAAAACCATGACCTTACGGATGGCTACAAAAATGGAAAAAAGCACCATTTTCGGATTCGCTGCCAAGGTATTTTAATGAGTAATTCTAATTTATCGGTAGCGCAAATAGCTAACCGTTTAAAAAAGGATAAAGACACTATATACACTTGGTTAAAAAATTACGAAGCCTATGGAATTAAAGGCCTGCAAAATAAACCTGGACAGGGTGTAAAAGCACCTTTGGATAGTATTACTAAACAACAGGTTGAAATACTTGAAAATGCTGTTGCTAATGAGCCTCAAAATTTAAATAAAGTGTGTGGTGAATTGAGCGATAAATTTGGCTTTAAACTTACCAAATGGATGCTCATTCGTTACCTGAAAAAAAAACTTAATTTTACTTGGAGGCGAATCAGAAAATGGTTAAAACCACTTCAAGATTTGGTAGAGTATCAAGCAAAAATAATTCACCTTTGTGGATTGTTATGGCTTGAAAAACAGAACTTTATCAAAGTATATTACGGTGATGGAACTAGAATTAGCATGAACTCTTATCTTCCATCTGCTTGGCAAAAGAAAGGAGAACCCATTGCAATAATACCAAACCGTTCTACAGGCATTAATATTTTCGGATTTTTGAGTAGAGAAATGGATTTTCATCCATACACCACTAAGCAAACAATGACCTCAGGTCTAGTAATAGCATTCATTGATGACTTTGCAAAGCAAATTTCAATGCCAACAGTAATTATTTTAGATAATGCTAGTATTCATCATAGCCAAGAATTTGAAGAACAAATTGAACGCTGGGAAGAACAAGATTTATTCATTTTTTATCTACCAAAATATGCTCCACATTTGAATATTATTGAGACCTTATGGCGAAAGATAAAATATGAGTGGCTCAAGCAACATCAAAACTTTGGCACAGACCATTTTTTTGCTAGCGTAGAATTTATTTTGCTAAATATTGGCATCAAATACCGTATAAATTTCAAAGATCAACTTTACCGAATTAATTAACAACTGTTACTTATCATTCCTTTTTCTAGCATTTATCAAATATCCGCTTAATTTTGTAGCTATAATACCTTGCTTTCATTTTTAAGCAGGCGAGAAAACTTAC
>JBGCFJ010000917.1:0-4365 GCA_045106885.1 Saprospiraceae bacterium | reverse complement strand
CAAGTGTATTAAAAACACCTTATGCTAACTTAGTAGAAATTAAGGAAAAACTAGATTGGACGCCTAAAATTTCTATGGAAGAAGGCCTTATAGATATTTACCAAACTGCCCTTGAACGCGAACGCGCTGCGGAAGTCGTTTGACTGTTGAATACATTCTTTGACCTCGGAGTCTAGGAATTAAAACAGGTAGTTAACGATGAACGATAAATGATGAACGATGAATTCGTTTTAAAAGATAGATGAGGCGAAGTCTAACATGGACGACTATTTTCGATGAAAAAAAAAACTTTAAATCTAGCAGCCTAGATAGCAAAATTATTCTTTTATCGTTACCTTACTGCTAATTGTTCAAGTCAAATTTACATCCTTTACAATTTAGTATTTTTGCCAATAAGTATTTAAAAATTGACAAATTCATCGTTCATTCCCGATAAAATCGGGATTTCGTTTCACTCAACATTCATCTTTATTGATTAGTTTGCTATGAAAAAAATTGTTTTTCTTGGACCTGTTCACCCTTTTAGAGGTGGCATTGCCTCTTTCTCAGAACGATTAGCCCAAGAGTTTATCACTTTAGGAAACAAAGTAGAATTACATACTTTCACCCTCCAATATCCTTCTATTCTTTTCCCTGGGAAGACCCAATTCACTAATTCTAAAGCACCCGAAAATTTAACTATTAAAAGAACTTATAGTTCTATTAATCCCATCAGTTGGTATACTGCGGGAAAAGCCATTAAAAAATTAAAGCCTGACCTTGTCATTTGTCGATTTTGGTTGCCTTTTATGGCACCCTGTTTTGGTACGATAATTAAAATAATCAAAACAAATAAACATACCAAAGTTTTGGCAATCGTTGATAATATTGTACCCCATGAAAAAAGAATAGGCGATAAAACATTAGCCCAATTTTTCTGTAATCAAGTTGATGCTTTTGTAGCAATGTCAAAATCTGTTGTCGACAGCCTCAAAGGATTTGTTACCACTCAACCAATAAAATATATTCCACACCCTATTTATGACAATTATGGAAATCCATTAGTAAAAAATGAAGCTAGAAAATGGTTAAATATTTCACCTAGTGAAAAAATCATTCTCTTTTTTGGGTTTATTCGAGATTATAAAGGCTTGGATTTATTAATTAAAGCGATGGCAGATGAACGGATAAAAGCAGCAGGTATTAGATTAGTCATTGCAGGAGAATATTATGCGAATCAAGCTGCCTATGAGCAATTGATTGAAGAATTAGAAGTTCGAGACCAATTAATTTTAAAAACAGATTTCATTCCTGATGAAGAAGTCAAATATTATTTTAGTGCGGCTGATTTGGTCGTCCAGACTTATAAAACAGCTACCCAAAGTGGTATTTCTCAACTATGCTATCATTTTGAAAAACCAATGGTTGTGACCAATGTTGGTGGCCTTCCAGAAATTGTGCAACACGGAAAAGCTGGATATGTGGTCGAGGTTGACCCTAAGTCCATTGCGGACGGCATTCTTCAGTTTTATAATGAAAATAGAGAAGCAGAATTTGCAGAAGCTGTTGCCATTAGAAAAAAGGAATTTGGTTGGCATACCATGACCGACGGGATTGAAGAGTTGATTGCGACAAAAGTATAAGGGAACTTCAGTTCCTTGTAATTTTCATAAAACAAAGCCCTAATATTGCTCCAATTATCCTCGGCTAAAGTCATATTGTGGATGTCTCTTTTTTACTTCCTCAATCATTTCCACTAAATACTGATAAATGCCCATAAAAGTAAGCAACATTAAAACATGAATGCTTGCAATTATCCCCAGCACCATCGGATTGGAGATGGTAAAATCAATGTGAATAAATGGTGGAATATAATACATATAGATAACAAAACCAGACCAAGAATAAAAAGTATGAATTTCCAAGAAGGCGTCAAATAATACCTTTTCTTCTCGGTGTTTCAAATACAATAGCCCTGCAAATAAAATACCGAATACAAAACCAATCAAATTTACAATAACCACCGCACTACCAATTTGTACTAAGCATTGATACCATAAAAATATTAATGTTAGCGTCAATAAAACTTTAGGTGGCGTCAAAAATGATTGCACATATTTCCAAACATTTCGCTTTATTTTAGTATGAATCGTTTCTCTTTTTTCTTGTTCCAATTTCCCAAAACCAAAAATACCAAACCCTGCATACACTTCATTTAAGGCTTTTTTAAAAGATAAATTTGGATTTTCTTCCCATTTCGCTTCAATTGCACTTGCCAAATGGTCTACGACTTCTGTTTGTAAATCATAATACCGTATACGATGTGTCTTGGTAAATTGGAATAACTCGTCGATTTGTGCTTTTGTTAATGTTTTCATTAGGCGACTTTTAAATAAGTTGATTTAATGAAATGAATGTTTCTTTCAAGAATTTGATAACCAATCAATATATTTAATCCCCAAACGATTGTAAAAATAGCAAAGGGTAAGTCATAAAAATGACTCCATGAATGATGTAACCAATTAATAGGTAGCATTGCTAAAACTAACCCCATAGAATTAGAAGCTATTACACAATCCATTTGTAAAAATTCCTTTTTAAAATCTCTTTTAAGTTGAAAATACTTCCATAAAGGATAAAAATTTAATAGCATGCCTACAGAAAATATGCCAAGCATTACATACTTTTGAATATACTCAGTCTGATTAAATAAATAAAAAAGGCATAAAACAAATAAAACAGTTAGTATTAGCTTCGGAAGTTTAAACCATTGCCTAAAAATTGTCCAAATTGCTTTATTAAATCTTTTATTTAAACTTTTTCTTTTCTCAAATTCTAATGTTTTAAAATCCCAAAATTCTTTATAAATCCGCTTTTGAGCAGCCAAAAAAGATAAATCAGGCTCATTCTCCCAAATTTCTTCAATAGCAGATGCATAATGGTCTACTATTTCTATTTGTACATCGTAGTATTTAATGGCATGGCGCTCTACTAAATTGAATAATTCTTGGGTTTCTGTTGGTGTTACTTGTCGCATGATTTAGTTTTTTAAGCGTGAATTCGTTTACCATATCTATGTTTAGTTTCTAAAAATATTCTCCTTACTACGAGTAAAAGTCCCGTACAATAAATAATTTGTACAAAAATCATTATGGAAAAAAGCCAATAAATCTCGCTTGAGAAGGGGAAACTTGTTTTATCAATAAAATAGACAGGTAGCATTAATAAATTAGGCACCATCAGGTGAAAATTGATACCACAAGATAAAGCTAAAATTTGTTGCCTATATCGCCAATAATGAAAACCGTATGCTATAGCAGCACTCAAAATTATTAACATGTAAGGAATTGCTATACCTATTGCGAATAATCTTTGAGGATTTTCCATCCTTAAAAATCCTTGATGCAAAAAATATAAGCAAGCTAAGGTTACTATAAGTTGAGGAATTTTAAGTGAATCCTTTAACAAGTTAATAGCGAACTTATTAGCTCTTTGCATAATAACTTTTCCTTTTTCTCCAATAATTTTTTTAAACCCTTTATCCCCCATTTCAGAATAAGTACTTAATATTTTTTGCTCAAAAGACCAATTTTGAGGGTAAGCTTCCCAGTTATCTTCAATAGTTGTGGCAAAATGGTCCACCATTTCTAGTTGTACGTCATAAAATTTAAGACCTTTATCTTCAACAAATTTAAATATCTGCTCAACTTCTGCTTTATTTAATTCTTTTTGCATACCGACTTCATTTACTAGCTTAAGCAAGCTTAGGATTCATCAACTGCTGCATTGTCTGAATAAACTGTTCCATTTCCGATAATTTATTGACCACCTCTTTAGCACCATCTTCTGTCAAAGAATAATACTTTCGCATTCGATTATTGACTTGTTCAAATTCTACTTGGAGATGTCCTGCTGCTTCCAATTTATGTAAGGCAGGATAAAGTGCCCCCTCTGTTATTTGCAATTCTCCTGCGGTCAACGCTTTTACTTTTTGGGTAATTTCATAACCATACATTCGTCCATTATCCCCCAATAATTTAAGAATAATCGTACTTAATGAACCTCGATATAATTTTTTATTAGACATGCTATTCGTTTATACCTAAAATACTTAGGCAATATACCTAAGATTTTTAGGTAATACTAATTTTGATAGGAATTATTGGATGAAAGGAGAGATTTTTTCTATTAAATACACGTATCACGAATCAGGCTGACTGCTAATGGTGTTTATATCGTACGTAACCGCCAAATTTATTTGGCTGGTTCTATGTAATACACTGACAATCAATTCGTGTACAACCTACCAAATAAATTTGGTGGTTACGAAACGCATTAACGGTCAGCCTGTACTGCCTACTGCTACTGCCTAATTTCATTTTTTAG
>JBGCFJ010000916.1:0-2612 GCA_045106885.1 Saprospiraceae bacterium | reverse complement strand
TACCTTAAAATAGTGCCATTTATTATATTAACTTACAATTTTTCATAACTACCCTAAAAAAACCAGGGTGTTTGTAAAAACATTGTTGGGTTGATTTGAGCTAGATTTTAACTAAAGATCATGGCTTTAATCGCCTTTAATATATCAAATTGCTAAAAATTAAGCGTTTTGAGAATTTCTAGTACTTAACAATATATTTTAGTAACCGAAAACTAAAAAAGTTCCTTGAAAATTTGGAAAGAAGCACCAAGTTTTGTTGGATTAGTAGTTACCAATTACTTAATCAACAAACAAGAACTTGATGCTACAAAGGCGATTATACAACAAAGTATTCAAAAAGTTATTAAAATTCTTCAAACAATTACAAGGTAAAAAAGCCCAAGGTCATTCTTTAGCAAGAATACGCACATTAGCTGCTTGCATAACTGGAATGATTCGCAACAAATCTAGCCATTTAATTGACCTAGGAAAAGGAGTACTGCGATTAATTACGGCTCATAGCCGAATGAAGACCGCCAGAAAATTTGTGTATAATTCAGCGATAGATTATAATACATACTACCTGCCTTATGTCAAAGTATTAATCGAATTGCTGATACCTTTATTACCAGATAAACATACCATAGAATTGGTCATAGATGGTTCACAAATGGGCAAACATCATGCAATTTTAATGGTCAGTTTAGTTTTTGGCAAAAGAGGCATTCCCATTGGCTGGTTAGTCAAGAAAGGAGCTAAAGGTCACTTTTCTAAAGCTAACCATGTGGCATTGGTAGAGCAAGTACAGCATGATATTACTGAGGTATTACCAAGTGATAGAACAATTATCTTACTGGGTGATGGAGAATTTGGTAGCGTTGATTTACAAAAATGCTGTTTGACTGCTAATTGGTCTTACGTATTTAGAATTGCGACTAATAGCCCCCTATACAAAGATGAAGAGGTGTTCAAAGCCAAAGAAATAGGCGTTTGTCAGCTAGAGGATTATCAATTAATCGCATCTGACATAGAGGCTCCTTTAGAAGATATGTTTCCTCTAACTACGGAATGGGAAGTTCCATCAGATTTACAGCTAGTTTCCAATCAAGACCATGTCTTTGTTGGTCAGGTTGACTTTTCTAAACAACGATTTGGTCAGGTGCATTTTGTTTTATGGCATGACCCTAAACAACAAAAAGCCATCCCGTTAATCTCTAATCTAGACGATGCTCGATTTGTCATTCAAGCTTATGATAAACGATGGACGGTAGAATGTTTATTCAAAGACCTCAAATCTACTAGCTTTAAGTTGGATAAAACCCGATTAGCTGATGCTGATGCTATTAATAATTTGGTAATGATTGCTGCTTTTGCCTTTACTTTATTATTCAAATTAGGCAAATCTTACGAAAATCACCCCATTAGGGCTTTTATCCACCAAATTCGACCAGATAGAGTCGTCTATTCTATCTTCAACTTTGCCTTACATCTAATTGATTTCTTGATAGACTATGAGATAGACTTTTGTTTTGACCAAACCATGTCTATATCCATAGAAGATTTAAAAAAACGATATAAAGCTCAGGAATTAGTTGATGCTGCACTATTGGGATAGTTAGGTCACACCAAGAATTTTTTTTGCTACAATTATTGGTTTAATGACTCATTCATTGATAGACTTTTAATGCCCTCAATGCTGAAAATTAGAGAATAAAAGCTGTTTCCTGCTGATAATTCAACATATGGTAGCTCATTTTTCTACTTTTAGAGTAGTTTTTTCTTTCCAAATTTTCAAAGAACTATGGCTGTTTTTTGTTACAAATTTTTAGGGTAGTTATGAAATATTATTACTCAAATAACTACCCTAATAATCACCTTCACTACATTTCTGTTACTTTTGCCCACATTAAAAATAAAAAAGTACACGATTCTCTTAGTTTTAAACGTTATAGAGGCTGCTCTAATCAGCGTAATTTATTAAGACAGCGATGCTATTTTTATTTTTGCGAACGGATTTACTCAAATAATTAAATTTCAAACCCCTGTGGGCATGAATCATTCTTTTTTTACAAAAATACTTTTAGGCAGTCTATTCTTTTTGACAACTGCCAATGCGACCTTTCTACAAGCACAAGAAGCACAACCAGATTTAGCGACTGCGACGATCCTTTGTAATAAAAGACCCGTTACTATTCCGCTTTTTAATGGTGCTGGCGTGGATACAAATGAAGGGGACGGGACCTGTATGACTGATATTGCTGAAACAAATACCACTTGGTTTACTTGGACTGGTAAAACAGACGGTAATTTCTCCTTCACGATTCAACCAACCAATCCTAATGATAGAATTGCTTTTGTCTTATTTGATATTCCCAATGGCGGTGAACCTGTTGCGCTAAGATGTGGAGAGGCTTGCTTTGCGGGGGCAACTGGTTTGGTAGAAGGCGATAATGATGCGAACGTGGATTGTCAGAATAATCCTACAGATGGTTTTGCTAGAGCATTGAGTATGCAAGCAGATTTGACCTATGGCTTGATGATTGAAAATACGTCCTCTAATGAAGGTTTTACGATTGTTTTTGGAGGGAGTGGCGAGGTGGTTGGTCCGGTCGGGCAAATCTTACCATCTGCTA
>JBGCFJ010000915.1:0-18942 GCA_045106885.1 Saprospiraceae bacterium | reverse complement strand
CTAGTAGAAACAGCAGAACAGAAAAGCATGGTCTTTCCAACCTTTACAACAACAGAGCCATCGGCTTTTCTAGCTAATTTTCCAGTTTCGATAGTAACTTCACGCCCATCAGGTAGGTTAAAGGACGTGCTGATTGCAGTTTGTAAACCCATATTTTATGAGGTTTTGTTTTTTTCTAAAAAGGCAAAATCCTTTTGGCTGCAATCATAAATACTACAAACAAAAAGATGGGAACCGATTAGATGAATCAATAACAATGATTAACAAAATCAAAATCTGCATGCTTTTCAAAAAAAGAGGACTTGCAAAAACGATTGAAATTGTTGAGGATTGAAATTATTTCTGTTATAAATATTGGAAGGCTTCTATAGTTGATAAATTGGAAAGGATTTCGGTTATTTGGTTATATAGAAATCGTGTGTTAGGTTTTCCAATTAATAAACTTTAAGACTTCCGTTTAAAATAGCAACTTTTTTCCCTGTTGCCTAAATTTAATTATTAATTTTCCGCGAATGGAAGTCCAATAATAGTTTATTGTTTTTCCCGTCTTAGTAGAGGAACTTACGAAATCAAACGAAAAAGTGTTTCGGTTAACCCAAAACACCTTTTCGTATAATATATGAATTACTTTCTAATACCTAATTTTTCAATTAAAGAACGATATTTAGTAATATCTTTCCTAGAAAGGTATTGTAATAATCTTCTTCTCTTTCCCACTAAAGACAATAATGTTCTTCTACATGCATGGTCTTTGTGATTTGTTTGTAGGTGCTCTGACAAACTCTTGATTCGGTAAGTAAACAAGGCTACTTGTCCTTCTACAGAACCTGTGTTGTTTGCTGCTCCACCAAACTCAGCGAAGATTTCTTCTTTTTTTTCTTTCGGTAAGTAAACCGCCATTTTTTTAAATTTATTTTGTTACCAATGTAATTAATCATTAGCGATCAATTTTTAGCGGTGCAAAGGTAGGTATTTCTATTGTCATCTGAAAGGGGGAGGAGAAAATACAACTTCAACTTCAAATACAACGTCAAATACAATTTCAACTGCTATATCAAAACCTATTAATTTGTAATACCACCTCATTTCCAAAAGGTTCATAAGTAGCGTTTGTTATTATTTATAGTTGACCTAATTTTGTTGAAAACAATTCATCGTTTATCATTCATCGTTTAAAAAGGTTATTGTAATTTGCTTCATTCTTTCAAAATTAAATTGACTTCGTTATGGCTAAAAATTCAAACCCTATTCTAAAATCATGGAAACTGAATGCTAAAAAATGGATAAAAACCATTGAAAATAACGAAATTGAAAGCCGTAATTTAGTGACCAATACGGCTATTTTACAAACTATTTTGGCACAGCAACCAAAAACAGTTTTAGATATTGGTTGTGGGGAAGGTTGGTTGGTGAACACTTTAGTTAAACATAAAATAACAGTGGTAGGTATTGATGCAACGACTAAGTTAATCAAAGCAGCAAAAAGAAAGGGAAAAGGAAAATTCAAGGTGAAAGATTATGACGCTATCATAAAAGGTGTTCGTTTCAAAGCGGCACCATTTGATTTAATTAGCATCAATTTTGCCTTGTTTGAAAATAGAAAGACCGCACAATTGATTAAAAAATTGCCTGATTATTTAGCTCCAAATGGTAAAATCATTATCCAAACATTACATCCTTTTTCAATAGCAACAGCGGAGGAATATAAAAGTGCTTGGCGCAAAGATAGTTGGGGAGGTTTAAAGCGGAAATTTACTCAGTCTTATAAATGGTATTTTAGAACTTTAGCAGATTGGGTGAAATTATTTACCAAAGCGGGTTTGGTTTTGGAAGCGATGAGGGAACCGCTTCATCCGAAGACTGGGCGACCTGCTTCTATTGTTTTTATCTTGCAAGTTGATTCAAAAAAATGATAAATCTATTTAAAGAGAATCAAATTCAAGTTCGGCGCTACGATGAAAATTGTGGGTCAATATAAAATTCTAATTTAAACCTACAGTGGAGCTAGTTGATTAAAAATAGAAACCATAAATTATTTTAATGATTATGATGCTCAAATTACGGAGGAATTGAGGAAAAACACAACTAGGCCTAACGTTTTTTTCAAAAAAATAATTCAAAAATAATAAGATAAGAAAATGTGATAAACATCCTATAAAAGAGGAAGTTAGCCGCAAAAATTAATCGCAAATGAAGCAGATGGGCGCAAAGTACTTTTTTAATTGTTCCAAAAAATACTTGCTTTAGTGCTAAAATTATCAATATATTTGTTGCAACGATTTAAGAATCGGGATTAGTATAATTACTAATTATTATTTTTAACCATCATTGGTTAATTTTTTGTTAAGGACTTAATAAAACGAGATTCAATTCTAATTTATTATTATCTTGGCAATATATTTGTTCTACAATTGAATAAATCATCATTTTTCACTTCACTAAATTTCGTTCTATAGGATATAAAACTTTACACTTAAACAGATTTTAATATTATTTTCATTAAAATACGATAAGTATGAAAGTTACGCCGTTGAACGACCAACAGTTAATCGCTGAGTACCTTAAAGGGAATGAGCGAGCCTTCGAAACTCTTTTAAATCGTCACAAAGAAAAAATCTATACGTCTATATACCTTTTTGTTAAAGAAACATCTTTAGCAGAAGACATCTTTCAAGAGGTTTTCATTAAGATTATTGACACTTTACGTAAAGGAAAGTACAACCATGAAGGGAAATTTGTCCAATGGGCATTGCGTATCTCTTATAACATGTGTGTAGATTATTTCCGTCGCTCCAAAAGACGACCAAAAGTTTCTCCTACAGAAACATTCGATATCTTCGATGTTTTACAAAATCCTGAGCCTAACGCTGAGCAAACAATCATTCGTAGCCAAACGCACGATAAGATTCGTAGCCTTGTAGACCAATTACCTGCAGAGCAAAGAGAAGTGGTGATTTTACGTCACTATGCAGATATGAGCTTCAAAGAAATTGCTAAGTTAACTAGAGTCAGTATCAATACTGCTTTGGGTAGAATGCGCTATGCTTTGATTAACATCCGAAAGATGGTAGAGGAAAGAGAAGTAAGTTTACTACAGTAAAATTTTGGTAGTCAAAAGACAACGGCTATTTATTTTCCCTGAACAGACTATGTAATATTATAATCTGACAAGCCGAAAACGTTTTAGCGACCATATAAAATATAAAATGATGATTGAACGCCACCCCTTTCCTGTTCATTCATTCTTCTAAGAATCTCCAAACCGATTTAATGTATAAACCTTCTGTGCTACTTGTACAGAAGGTTTTTCTATGCCCAACCCTTTATAATAAGTAATTTTATATATACTTTAAACGAAAACGAAATAGTCTCATTATAGTATAATTTCTATAGGAATATTCGTATTTTTATTTGTCATATCACTGAGCTGATTTGATTGAATTGTATGCTTCTCTTTTTTATCTAAAGAACAATTATTCAAGGTATTAATTATCTCTTTAGCAATTGCTTGTACTACTGGAATAGCAACAGAGTTACCCATTTGACGATACAACTGCGTTCTGGAAACAGGAAATTTAAAGTCTTTAGGAAACCCCATAATAGCCTTACATTCATTTTCAGAAAGTAATCTCAATCCTGTTTTACCATCTTTAACGAAAGTACCTGTGAGTCTTTGGATTTTATGGTAGGTTGAACATAATGTTTTGACTTGAATATCTGAATGCTCATCTACAATTTGAGGTCTACCATCATCTTTTTTATACATATAGACATCTTGCAGATGCTTTGATATACAATACCCATCTTCATGAATTTCTATAAATTGTCCTATTCCTTGTCGTACTGCATGTGGTTTGGGCCAATTAAAAGCAAAATGATTACTTGCTGAAATTTTATCAGAAAAACCTATAATGTAAATTCTTCTTCTATGCTGAGGCACGCCAAAATCAGCTGAGTTTAAAATTCTAGCATCTACAGAATATCCTAGCTCTTTTTTTAGTGTTTTAATAATCTGTTTGTAAGTGTCTCCTTTATTATGAGAGACTAAACCAGCTACGTTTTCTAATAAAAATGCTTCTGGCTTTTTTTCTTGTAAAATTCTAACTATGTCAAAAAACAAAGTTCCTTGTGTAGCATGTTCAAACCCTTCTCTTTTGCCTATAGTACTAAATGGTTGGCAAGGAAATCCACCTATTAGAATATTGTGATTAGGAATATCTTTAGCCTCAATTTGAGTTATATCTCCGGCAGGTATTTCTCCAAAATTTTTAGAATAAGTTTTTTGACTATACTTATCCCATTCTGAACTAAACACACATTCCCCTCCATTTCTTTCAAAGGCTAATCTCATTCCTCCAATTCCGGCGAATAAATCTATGAATTTGTATTTAATTTTAGACATGATATTCGTTCTTTCTATTTTATAGTTTTTACTAAACAATAAGTTGTAAAAAAACTAAAATTATTGTTTAGTTCCTATTTTTGTTAGCATTTATTCTAATTTTATACTATTTTTTGTTTCAAAAAATATAGCAACTTTTAATTGAATTCGTTTACTTCTTTGTTTTGACGGGTAAGTCCAACTAAATGGCACACCGAATTTTTCGTTATTGCGTTTTCTTTTTAATAAGGCAATATATTCTTCTAGCGAATAAAAAGCAGCATTTTTTTCATTTAGAATGAATAAATATTTTGAAACTTGTAATTCTGGTGTTACTAAATTATCTATATCATACTTTCCCATTAAAACCCATTGATTAAAAATGTTTTCTTTTTTACTTAACAAGTCAATAAACTCCTCCAATGAGCATTCCTTTGGCAAATTCTCTTCAAAACCACTATAAGATGGATATGCTTGAAAAATGGTCAAATATTTTGCCAGCTTTGTCCCTTCACATTTTAGTACTCGAATAAAATTATCCACCGAATAATCATGGCAAGACACTTTGTTTTTATCGGTATTTTTAATAGAAATAGTTTCCAAATATTGATTTCCAGATGTATCTTCTATTTTTAAAACTAAGTCTGTTTTAGCATTCCCGCCATTCCTCAATAAAGGAAGGGTATTGGTTGCTGAAATTTTTAAAACATCATCTATGTCAAGTTTATTATCTCGTAGAATTCTTCCAATGATTAAACTATAAATATCATTTTTTTGTGATTCATTTTTAAATTCCACTAAATGTTTATAATCCGATAGCTGTTTTACTAAAATTCGTTCTAATTGATTTCCTCTTTTGCCATATTTACTACCATCTTTTTGAGCTTTCGTTTGTATTTCGACTTCTTTTCTTTGATTTTCCAACGTCGTAGCATATTCTTTCAAAAAAGAAAGAAATTCGGATACTACAAAAATATGAGAGGCTGGGCAATAAAATTCCTTTTGATTTACTCGTTTTCTGAATGTCTCAAAAGTTGTATTATTCAATTCTTCATCTGACAAAAGAAAAATACTAGCAATAATGTTGTCAGAAAGACCTGAGTATTTGATTATTCCTTCTAAGTCATAGAAACTTGTTTTAGCTCTATCACTTCGAAAGGAATTTGAACTACGAACAACTAAATATTTCTCATCAAAAGTTTCAATTAAAAAATCAGCCTTGAATTGATTTTTGTAGGTGAAATTATTGTGAGAAAAATTTTTATTGACTAAAAAATCTTTGATTATTTTCGCTTGCCTTAAAGTAGTTAATTCTTGGTCAACAAGCTTTGTAAAATCAGCTCCTGACTTTGACTTAATACTATTACTTTTTGATAAAGCTCCTTTTTTATTCATTTGGTTGATTATGTAATTATTAAAAGTTCCGATACATCTAAATCAAAGGCTTTGGCAAAACGTTCTATGCTCCTTAAGGACGGGTTTCGTTGACCTCTTTCTATCATACCAATATAGGTTCTATGAAAATCTGTAATTTCAGATAATTTTTCCTGACTCCATTCCCGCTCAAAACGCAATGTTCTTATTCGTTTTCCAAATAATTGACAAATATCCTTTTCCATATTTGCAAATTAAGTGTATTGCATACAATAAGACTACATACAATAAGTCTCATTTTTCATTAAAAATATACTAGGTCATTCAAGTATTAATCTTACTAAAAAATAAAATTTAGGAATTATATGAATATTAATTAAAAACATGGTAGCTGTATTTTATACTTATATTTTTCAATATCTATCTCTTAATTTTAACGTAATTTCAACACGAAACCATAATAAAAAGACACTACTATTCTATAATTCCTTTAAAAGATGTTATTTGCAATTATTTTGTACGCATATTTTAGAATTACGTACATTCTATATATATTTTAAAGCAAAAAAGGTAATGAAAATAGCACTAATAGGCTACGGTAAAATGGGTAAAACCATTGAAAAAATGGCAACCGAACAAGGACATGAAATAGTCCTAAAATTTGATGTTGATAATTTCCATGAATTTACAGTGGAAAATATAAAAAAAGCAGATGTAGCCATAGAATTTACTAGACCAGAAGGAGCGGCAGAGAATATCAAAAAATGCATTGAAGCAGGCGTACCTGTAGTTTGTGGCACGACGGGTTGGCTAGAAAAAAAGGCGGAAATTGATGCGCTTTGTCTCGAAAAAGAAAGCGCTTTTTTCTATGCTTCTAATTATAGTGTCGGTGTGAATATCTTTTTTGCTTTAAATAAGTTTTTAGCAAAAATGATGAACGAGCAACCTCAATATGAACTGGAAACGGAGGAAATCCACCACACGCAAAAATTGGATGCCCCAAGTGGTACGTCCATTACTTTGGCAGAAGGAATTATTGAAAATATTACCAATAAAAAAACTTGGATTAATCAAGCGTCTAAAGCAAAAAGTAAAGTACCGATTATTTCTAAACGAATTGAGAAAGTACCTGGAACGCATACGATTAATTATAAATCTGCCATTGACGATATAGAAATTAGCCATACCGCACATTCTAGAGCAGGATTTGCAGGCGGTGCTATTCAAGCAGCTCAATGGATTATTGGAAAGAAAGGCGTTTTTGGGATGTCTGATATGTTAGGATTTTAACTAGCATTTTTGATTATTCATGCCGTATAGCTATCGACACCAGACTTAAATTTTATATTTGGTCGTCTCCTGACGACCGTCTAATGACTTAAAATATGTTTATAAGAGTCGTCAGGAGACAACCAGATAATGATTCCGAGTCTCCGATAAAATCGGAGTAGACTTGGAGACTCGAAATATCGACCAGATAAATCATGAAAAAATTATTCCTAACCACCACCAAATTCATCTTCGCTTTTGCCCTTCTTTTCTTGGTTTATCTTGTATGGGTAGCAAGTGCAGGTACTTATTATGACTATCAGCCTGTAGAAGAAATAGGGCTTGATGCGCGCAAAGAAGCACCGCTAAAAATAATTGAAAATAGCACTTTATCTTTCCTAATCTGGAATATGGGCTATGGTGGTTTAGGGAAGGAAACCGATTTCTTTTATGATGATGGTGGCTTTTTTACCTCTGGTGATAAAATGATTCGCAGTCAAGAAGATTGGGTCAATAAAAATATTCAAGGAGCGAATGATTTTATTGCCAAAACACCTGCGGATTTTTATTTATTACAAGAAGTAGATGTGGAATCTAAGCGCAGTTACTTTAATAATCAACTAGAAGGTTACGAAAAGCAACGACCAAATTATGCTAGTTTCTTTGCACCAAATTATGTCGTAGAGCGGGTGCCAATTCCTATTTTAGAACCGTGGCAGGTTTATGGTAAAGTAAATTCTGGCTTGGGTACTTTAAGTCGTTTTCAACCAAAAAAATCAACTCGTTTTCAATTACCGGGCAAATTTGAATGGCCTACCCGTATTTTTCAATTAGACCGTTGTTTGGCAGTCCATCGATATGGGGTTAAAAATGGAAAAGAATTGGTGGTTTTTAATCTTCATAATTCAGCTTATGATTCAGGTGGCTTTTTGAAAAAACAGCAAATGAAATATTTGCAAAAGAAAGTACAAAAAGAATACAAAAAAGGGAATTATGTTGTGGTTGGAGGAGACTGGAATCAATGCCCGCCTGATTTTAAATTTGATACTTTTATGCCCGAAAAAACGGATGGTTACTATCAAAGCAATATCCCAAAAGAGTATCTTCCTCAAGATTGGCAATGGGTTTACGACGCCAAAACACCAACGAATCGGAAAACTTCTAATCCTTATATCAAAGGGCAATCTTTTGTGACTTTAATTGATTTCTTTTTGATTTCACCGAATCTAAAAGTCAAATCTGTACAAGGATATGATTTGGATTTTGATTTTTCTGACCATCAGCCTGTTCGGATGGAAGTGGAGTTAAGGTAAATGATGAACGATGAACTATGAATGATGAATTCGTCAGATTAGAAATATGACTACTGTTTACTGCCGACTGCATTCATCCTCATCTATGTTCCCACCAACTTTCTGCTAAAGAAAGCTGTTTTCCATCCGAAACTCGAACTAAACGGTGTAATAAATGCCCCTTTTCTACTATTTGCGTTTCACAAACAATTTCCTCCTTCCATTGGCATTCTAGCTTATAAATAATGTCTATCCGCTTTAATTGCCCATGTTGTAATAAAGCATCTGGCACCGTTTCTAAAATCCATTGTAAATAAAAGACGTTATTTAAGTGTTGATTAAAATCTAAATCGTACCAACCAACTGTAAACTTTTTAGCTAAATTCGCTTCCTCAAATTTGGGCAATTTATTTTTTGGCCTCGGCAAACAAGCTGCTTCTGGTGGACATTCTAAGGCTTGTATAAAATCAGGAATTCTTGCCATTCTCCTTTTTACGGTATCCATTAACAACCAAGTAGAAGCGGCAGATGCGAGTAATTCATCTGCTTGATTATATATTTTATAATCTCGGTAAGTAAAATATTTCTCGAACCCTGCGCAATGGGTCACCACTTTTATCTGCTCGCCTAATTTGGGTAATTGATGAATCACCAAATTTTTACGCATTAACACCCACGAAATTTGATGTAGTTCTAAATCCCAAACCGATAGTTTTAAATCAATCACATTTTGCATAGCTGCTTCGTGCATTAGTTTGACTAAGGCAGGAACAGTCGCTTGTTTGCGATTATCAATTTCGTAGGTTCGAATAATGAAAGGCTCGGTTTTAATTAATTGCGGGTGCATTGTTTTGAATGATAAACGATGAATGATGAACGATGAATTCTTTCCTCTATTTAATTTTTACCCAAAGAAAGGAAATAAAATGGGAATATTCAATATCTGATTTTAAGGCTAGTCGAACGTGTCGGACGCCTTTAGAGGTGTCCGACACGTGATTATCAATTTTCAAGCTGATTATCTAAAGTAGTTATCAATACACAATATAAATATTTTGTTTATTGTTTTAAATAAAAAAACAATTTAATTAAAATAATCCTTACAAACTTATCTTATTAAGCAATCTTCTCCCGCTGAAACCAACCAAGGCGAATACTCAATTCTGTCCCAATCCAAATCAACGCCAAACCAGCCACCATATTTCTAAAAAAATCAAACCAAACATTTTCTGCCAAGTCAATTTGTTCTCCCAACATTCCCAATAAAGCACGAAGTCCGCCAAAAATAAAAACACCTATGACTAGTCGTCCTGCTATTTGTCCTGTTGTTCCCCCATTAGTAGGTAATCCTTTTTGTGCGAGTAATAGAAAGCCTAAACCTAGCCCTAACATAAAGGCTAATAAAACATAAATTCTAGGGGATAAAATGGGCATGAATAAAAAAGGAGGAAGTAATAAAATAGCGGTTGCGCCATTTAAGCCAATCGAATAATGGTCTTTTGCTAAAAAGGCATTCAGTTTCTGCGGTTTTAAAATTACCCAATAAAAAGCGGCTAAAATGATTCCTCCTAAAGTAATCCCACCTAATACATCTGCCAAAAAATGCACCCCTAAATAAATTCTAGATAATGGGATTAATAGCATTAAGGCAATAGACAATCCTATGACCCACCGTTTCCTAAATAAAAAAGCTAGAGCGCCCCAAAAAGCAATAGCAATACTAGAATGCCCAGAAGGAAATCCATGTTCTACGCCTTCTGCTTGTCGAATTTCGGCTAATACCTCTGCTGGTAATCCTGCCCAAAAACTTGTTGCCCCTCGTTTTGAAAAATCAAAAGTGGCTTCTCCTGGTAATTCTCCATCTAATAATTGTACGGTATTATCTACATGAAAAGGTCTAGGCAAATCGAAATAGTCTTTGAAAAAGAAAGTAATTGCTCCTGTCCATATCAAAACCATAAACATTAAAAATGCTTTTTTGAAATTGATTCCTAATAATAGGACAATTAAAAACAGCATAAAAAATTCCATATACCCCAGCTTGGTAATTAACTGCATAAAAGTGGTTAGGCCATCTGAAGCAAAGGATTGGAAAAAATGATTGATTTCAGTTTGAAACATGACTTTTTAGTTATGATTGATTACTGGAGTAATTCGTCAATAATTGACAAGTAGTTTTTATAGTTGCTCGTTGCAGGTTGCTAATTCTTCTATGGTACAAACCAACTAGCAATTTGTCAAAGAACGAAAAATTCTAATGGTTATCAAAGATTTATGAATTTTATCATTTCTTCATTCTTATAAATGATTGGCAATACCGATTAATTAACCAGCTGTCATTGCTCGTTTTAGGTCTCTTTTTAGAAGTTTTCTAGTATTTTTTGTCTAATGCTGGCATTTTTTTCAAAAAAAAATCAATAAAAGTCTACATAAAAAATACTTTACATCAACAAAATAACATTTTTATACATTTTTTTAAAAACATAAAATATTGATAATCAAATATTTAATTAAATAACTATTCATTTTATCCAAAATTAACCCTCAACAAATTCCTTTTTTTGTCTTTGTAAAAACTTTAATATGCTCGCATCTTTGTAGTGTAATTAGTTCGCAAGGAAAAAGAGACAAGGAAAAAAGCACAGCGAACTAACTCCGAAAAAGTATCGGAGTTAAAAAAACTTGAAAAAATTTTGGTTAATATATTTTGGTTAAAAAATTTGGTTAAAGTGCCGGAGTCACGCGATAGAATTGTAAAAGACATCCAACACCGATATTAAGTAACGAAACAGGTGACTCCGACACAAGCTTTACAAGAAAAAAGGTACATCATATAGTTCAAATTAGAACAACAAAGAATTTAGTAGTTTATTCCAAAACCGATTATTTATGTAGCACAGATTTTTATCTGTAGATCTACAACACACGTTTTCTCAAAACCGATTAGTATTAGGTAGTAAAAACTAGCTACCGAACAAACACACATCAGTAGTGATGAAAAATTAAATTAATTTTTCAAAATTACTAGCAGTTGAAAAACTGTATATCTCAATACCGATTTAGTCTCAAACTGGGAAAAGCTTCAAGAAGAGAAGCCAACTCAAAAACCGTGCTTTTACCCTTCTGGGGTTTTAGCAAAACCGATTTTAAGTATATCTCAAAACCGATTAGGTAGCATAAGTATCCAACTTATCACTACCAAACACACGACAGAGGCAAAGGCCTTTGTTTTCTAAAAACCGACCAGTTTTAAAGTTATTTCTCAAAACCGATTATTTTCAAAAACCGTTTATTACAACCGTAGATTTAACCTACACCGATTTATCGGAGTAAAACCTTGGTCAGGAATTAATCTCAGGAGTTTGGAGATAGCAGCTTAAATGCTATCTCCAAATTAACTCCTACTAACATCACCCATTTTGATTTAAATGATGATGAAAATAAGTTCATTAAAATGACGGGCTTATTTTATCATAAGTCTCCAGCATTTGCGGAAGTGCTGGAGATTTAACCCGAATAGTTCATTAGATTTACTATTCAACCAAAGAGAACGACAGACCTATTTTCATGAGATTACAATTAATTTTGTTGTTGCCAATGTAATAAAGCCTTATTCCCTAGTAAGGAAATACGGCTTTTTATTTTTTAAAAACATCTTTAGCAAAGTCACTATAATTTTTTTAATAACTTGGATTAAATAGCAATCTCTCCCAATCTCCGCTGTCGATAAATCCACCATTGTATCCCTCCCCTAGCCACCATAAAGATTAATAAGGCTAACCATAATCCGTGATTCCCAAAATCATCTTTTAATAAATAATGTACGCCGAGGTAAATAACTAAGGACAAAATCATGCTATCTCGCATTGCCCTAGACGCTGTTAAACCAATAAAAATACCATCCCAGATATAACAGGGCGTGCTTAATAATGGGAATAAAACCATCCAAAAAAGATAGGGTTGTGTAGCAGTGATGACTGCTGCTTGGTTTGAAAAAACGCCAACTAAAGACAAGCCTAATCCTCCATATAATAGACTATATAATCCCGCTAAACCCATTGCCCAGATAAAACTTAATTTAATGGCTTTATTTAATTGTATCTGTTGTTTTGCGCCTACGTATTTCCCAACTAAACTCTCTGTGGCAAAAGCAAAACCATCCACACCGTAAGACATCCAATTTAAAAATTGCAACAAAATCACATTGACTGCTAATAATTGTTCGCCACCAACTGAAGATTGGCTATAGAAAAAACCAAAAGCAAAAGTCAAACAGAAAGTTCGTATAAAAATATCACTATTAATGCTTAAAAATTGTTGTAATTCTTCCCATTTCAAAAGGGCTTTTTGGCTTAAATGGGGCAATAAATAACGATATTTATAAAAGAATAAACCGATGCCTAAAAACAACCCTACATACTGCGCAATCACGGTTCCATAGGCTACGCCTGCTACTTCAAATCCCATATATTTGATAAAAAAGAGGCTACAAATAATATTGACGACATTAATGACAATCGTCAAAATAAGTGGATAAATCGCATTCTGCATCCCAAAAAACCAGCCCATTAAAGCATATAAAGCCAAAGTGGCGGGTGCTGCCCAAATTCTGATATAAAAATAAGTGGCCACTAAAGGCAATTGCGCTTCCGATAAATTCATTAGCCTAAATCCTAATTCCGCAAAAGGTACTTGCAAAATCATTATTAATATCGCTAATAATAAGGCAATAAATAAAGCCCTCCCTAGCGTTAAAATAATGGCAGCATCAGATTGTTGTCCATAATTTTGGGCGGTAATGCCCGTTGTTCCCATACGTAAAAAACCAAAATTCCAATAAATGAAATTGAACAACATCGCTCCGACACCTACCGCCCCAATATGCAAAGCTGATAATTGCCCCATCAAAGCCGTATCCACACTACTCAGTAAAGGGACAGAGATATTGCTAATAATATTAGGGATGGCTAGTTTTAGGATTTCTCTATTCACAGGATAACAGGATTTTAATTGGATTAACAAGATTTGTTTGCTGCATTGGTTCAACCTATTTTGTACCTTTGTTGAAAAATAAGCACAAAATTAAACTAAAACTACATAGTATATACGGTAAAAGGAATTTTCCATTTTAGACCTTTGAGGTCTAAAATTGCTATGATAAATGAAAAAACTTCTATGAGTCGTGTCAAAAATATTGGTCGGGAGCTTCTCTTATTTCTAACTAGTAAAATATTCTTAAAAAATTTGGCGGGAATGATTGCCTTAGTTGCAGGTATTTTAGCACTCTCTTTTTTTTGGATGAGTAGTTATACCCACCACGGAGAATCGTTACAAGTGCCTAGTTACTTGAATATGAATATTGATGAGGCGACTCAACAAGCTAAGCAACAAAACTTAAAAATAGTGGTCAACGATTCTATTTGGTCTGCGGATAAACCTGCTGGAACGATATTAGAACAAAGCCCAAAACCCTTATCGAAAGTAAAAGAAAAAAGGACAATCTATCTGACCATTACCAAGTTTCAAGCAGAAGAAAAATTACTACCCACTTTAGCTGGAAATGATAATTATAATTATTACGCTCGCCGACTAAAACAATTAAAAGTTAACCTAAAAGTCAAAAGCAAACAGTTTTCTAACAAATTGGAAGAAAATACAATTCTTTACCTTTATGTAAATGATAAAAAAGTAACGGCTAGAGATTTGAAAGGTGGAATAAAAGTGCCGCAAGGTGCAATGGTTGAGGCAGTCGTCACTACTAGAGGTGGCGGTCGAGTAAGTGTCCCAAATATAGTTTGTAAAAAATATACAGAAGCTGCATTTATTATTGAAGGCTCTCAATTAAATGTCTCTGTCGTGCCAGATGGTACGGTAAAATCTTTGGACAATGCTTATGTTTGGAAACAGATACCCGAATACAGTTCGGGTAAAACTTTAAGCGTAGGAAGTACCATTGAAGTGAGAGTGACTAAAAGACCTCCTGCTGAGTGTAACTAAATTAAGAGGCGAGTTACGGATTGTTAATAAGAGCTGTACAAATGGCAGTAGGCAGTCAGCAGTGGCAATAGGCAGTAAAGACTTGATTTTCAATACTAAAATTTTGCCTAAACACAGTTATTTGAACAGTCTCTACGAAATCTTGAAAATGATTATTTTTTGACGCTGATTTCACTGATTTTTATGATTTTTTATGTTTTGATAGCTTATCATCATAATTTCAAACAACGAAATCAGCGTCAAAATAAAAACTGTGTAGACTCCTTCTTGTTAATTACTACCAATCCGTAATTTAATCCTGAATCTCCTTATTCTTTCCCTTCCTTTTCCTTCTTATTGCTCAATCCTTCCTTAAAGTATAACATTTCTACCATTCCTACGTTTTTGAAAAAGTGATTATTTAAAATACTATTTTTTATTAATTTTTGAACGATTACTTTCGAGGACTTTTTGAAAATTTGAAATTGAAAATTGAAAATTGAAAATTAAAGACTCGCTTTCTTTCAAAATACCTCACAGCAATATGCGACTATTATTTTCTTTAGGACTTTTATTACTGGCTAATTTTTCTTTGCAAGCACAATTGCAAGAAGCAATTATTAGTCACAATCCAACGATTACCAAAGCAGCAAAAAAACAAACCAATCGACCTGCTAATAAACGTAATCAAAAAGGGGCTGCTCTGCCATTTTTTGATGACTTTGCCTATGCTGGTCCTTTTCCTGATGGGGAAAACTGGATGGACAATACCGTGTTTATCAATAATACTTTAGCCAATCAACCTATCTCTATTGGCGTCGCCACTTTTGATGGTTTAGACGCAACAGGTAGTCCTTATGGTGGAACTGGGTCAGCGGATTCTTTAACTTCGATTCCATTGGATTTGAGTGGTAACGCACCTAAGTATATGAGCTATTATGTCCAACCAAAAGGGCTAGGAGATGCGCCTGGGCCAGAAGATAGCCTGATTTTAGAATTTAAAAATATAGCTGGAGAGTGGGTCGAAGTAGGTTCGCATGCAACGACCGTGAGAGAAACGCTTTTTCCATTGGATTCTCTTCCTGTCTTCCAATTTGTTGGGCCAATAGCCATTGAAGATGCGCAATTTTTACATGAAGATTTTCAGTTTCGCTTTCGGAATTATGCTTTTCGGAATGGAGCAGTTGATATGTGGCACATAGATTATATTCGAGTGGAAGCAGACGTCATTACGCAAAGTAATTCAGATTTAGCGTTTACTAATTTGCCTTCTAATATTTTGCGAGATTATGCCAATGCGCCTTGGACACATTTACAGGATGAGTTAGAAAACGATTTGGATTTAATCTTAACAACGATGGATGTTCAAGTTTATAATCATTCTGGCAATACGATTAGTACAAGTGATAGCGAATTTTTAGTGAATGGAATTAGTGAGGGACAAACTTTAAGATTTAAACGACAAACTTTATTGGATCCAGCAAATGACTTAGCGCAAGCTAATATTGGAAGTGGAAGAGATACCTTTACCAACCCTGTCCGTGGAGAATATGCCTTCGTATTTAGAAATGAATTCCAAACTTCTGACAACGTCCAAATTAGAGCGGATTATAGTTTTACGCAAAATAATACAGAACCCGAAGGAACTCAACGCAATAATCAAGTCAGTCGAACTTTCAACTTTGACAATTATTACGCCTACGATGATGATTCTGCCGAAAGTGCTTATTTTATTGGAACAGGTGGTCAAGTAGCGGTCAAATTCACCAATTATAAAGCGGATTTATTACAGGCGATTCGCTTACAAATTCCTAGAATTGTAGGAGGCGATTTGTCTAATACTAATTTTAAGCTAAAAGTCTGGTTAGAAGACTTGAACACGACACCTGTTTATGAGGGTTCATTCCAGCCCTTATTTATTGATGAATTTGTGGACTCTTTGCAAGCCTTCACTACTTATGTACTAAACGACCCACTAACTGGAGAAGCGACGCCTATTGACTTGCCTGTAGGGGATTTTTATATCGGCTGGCAACAAGTTACTTCTTGTGCCAATGTGAATTGTTTGCCTGTTGGCTTTGACAGGAATACACCTGCTGCTACCAATACTATTTTTATTAATATCGACGGTGGTTGGCGAAATATTAGTACTTTCTTCCAAAACGAAGAAGTACCACCTTCTCAGCAAGGCGCGCTAATGATGCGGCCTGTAGTTGGTCCAGAAACGCCAAATGATTCGGAAACAGTGAGTGTAGCTGAATTGGCAGTGCCTCAATTGTTAGCTATTTTCCCTAATCCTACGAATGGCATCATTAGTATTGATTTGTTTGATGGAAATTATGACGCTTATCAAATCAATGTTTTCAACACCTTAGGACAACAATTAAAACAACAGGATTTAACTCCTCAAATGGATTTATCTACTCAAACAGCAGGGATTTATTTTCTCCAATTCATACACAAAGAAACATTGGCTATTGGTAATTATAAGTTAGTGCTGAAAAAGTAAATTGGTTATCATTTTGTGTTCTGAAAGTTATTAGAGCAACAGCTAAAAAATTGATGTTCAGAATACTATCTAGCTCGTCAAATCCCTTGCCTTCATTCATCCGTTGATAGAAAATAAACCAACAGATGAATGAAGACAAGGGATAATTACCAATCAATTAGAAGCTGTTAATAGTTTTTAATAAATACCAACCCCTAATACCCGCCAATAAGTATTTGCTCTTCGCTCTTTCCTTCTGTCAAAATTCTGTTAAACTTCCTTCCTTATTCAGAAGCATTTGTCTTTTTATTGGGCATTTTCCTTTTATTTTCTCAACTTTATAGCATTATTAGAAACGAAGCTCCTAAGACAACTCAGTCAGGTATGAAAAACAATACATTATCTAGAAGAAACTTCTTAAGAAATTCAAGTATGGTCAGCTTGGGTTTTATCGGTTTACAGACTTATCTAGTCTCTACTTTAGAAGGTTGTGTGAGCTATCAAGCATCCACTAAAAAGAATTTATTAAAAAATAAATACGGCAAATTAAAAAAAGACCCCGAAGGTACGTTGAACTTACCTGAAGGTTTTTCCTATAAAATTATTGCCCGCCGTGGAGAAATGATGAGTGATGGATTTATGCACCCAGATAAGCCCGATGGAATGGCAACTTTTGCCGCTAAAGATGGAAAGATTATCTTAATTCGAAACCACGAATTAATGCCGACTAACTTCTCTTGTTTTGGCAAAGCTTACGAATTAATAGATAAAGTAGACCCTAAACAGATGTATGACATGCGGAACGGGAATCTACCTTGTTGTGGGGGCACCACTACTTTAGTTATTAATGAAAATACTTTAGAAGTAGAAAAATCATGGTTGAGTTTAGGTGGAACTTTAAGAAATTGTGCGGGTGGTCCAACGCCTTGGGGCAGTTGGATTAGTTGTGAAGAAATCGTCGTTCCACCAACGAATAGTTATGAACGGGGACATGGTTATAATTTTGAAGTTCCTGCAACCGAGGATATTAGCATGGCGCCTCCTATTCCACTAAAAGAAATGGGACAATTTAACCATGAAGCGGTTTGTGTAGACCCTAGAACGGGTATTGTCTACCAAACAGAAGATAGAGACGATGGCTTAATTTACCGCTACCTGCCAAATACAAAAGGTAAATTAATAGCTGGTGGAAAATTACAGGTATTAGCCATCAAAGGGGCTAAAATGACTAGTACTAGAAACTGGCGAACTGATAAAAATACCTTCTCTGCTAATCAAGCTATGGAAGTAGAATGGATAGACTTAAACGGTGTTCACGATTTAAAAAACGACGATTTGAGAAGAAGAGGACACATGAAAGGCGCAGCTTTATTTGCCAGAGGAGAAGGTATGTGGTTTGGTAATAATGAATTCTATTTTGCTTGTACTAGCGGTGGCTATACTAAAACAGGACAGATATTCCGTTATACGCCAAGCCCAGACGAAGGTACGACCGCAGAAAAAAATAATCCTGGCAAAGTGGAATTATTTTTAGAACCTAATAATACTGATTTATTAAGATATTGTGATAATTTGACCATCGCTCCTTGGGGAGATGTTGTTTTTTGTGAAGATAATGAACGCCCACGTGCGATAGGCATTACGCCAGCAGGACAGTTTTATAAAATCGCCGAAAATATTCGCTATAAATCTGAATTTGCAGGAGGCGTTTTTTCTCCTTCTGGAAAAACTTACTTTGTGAATATTCAGCATGCTGGATTGACGGTGGCTATTCAAGGTCCTTGGCAGACAGCTGCTGGTGGGGAGGCGGTTTTAGGGTCTTAGTTTTTAACACATAGTCACATAGTTTTGACACATAGTGAACATAGTTTTACGAGTATAATTTAAAAACTATGTAACTATATGTATTTTTCTATTTGACTAAGTAATCGGACAAATTTAAGTTAAGGGGAAACGAAAAAAATAACCTACGTAAATTCGTGGGGTTGGATAATTCGTGGGGGAAATTAGTAACGAAATTCCCCCACGAATTATCCAGCCCCACGAATTATTTTTTTAAAACATATAGTATTGTTGTGTAGGTTATTTTTTGCCAAATCCCTAACAACTTTATTTTGTGCTATTTGTGTCAAAAAGTACATGTATTTGAGTGTAAATGTAAG
>JBGCFJ010000914.1:0-3229 GCA_045106885.1 Saprospiraceae bacterium | reverse complement strand
CCTCTGAAAATGTCTTTTCTTGCTATTTTGACTAAAAAAATGAGTCCGTAGCGGGGCTATGCACTAATTTTTTAAGCCAAACTATCAAGAAAATCCAAATTTCATAGAAGCACTTCTCAAAGAGTAACAAGTCTATTAGGCAAAGTGGAGAAAATAATTAGCCAGTTAGATCAGTCAATTTTTCTTCTAAGGAATTCAAAAAATGCTTGCATAATGGATTATGGACGCATTTTTTGAGTTTCTTAGAAGGGAAAAAGGCGGTATAAATGGTTGATTATTTCTGCCACTTTGCCTTAGTCATTAGTTTAATAGTTATTACAAGCTATTGGCTAAAAAACATTCAATTCCTGTAATTGTTCCCGTAATTGGTCTGCTGATTTGAAATGAATAGATTTTATACCCATTGCTTCCGCTGCTGCTACATTTTTAGCAGAGTCATCGATAAAGATAGCAGTTGATGGGTCAATTCCAAAACGACTAAGGGCTAATTCGTAAATGGCAGGATTTGGCTTTTTGATGCCTTCTTTCCCTGAGACTAGGATCTCTTTAAAATATTGTAAAAATTCATAGCGCCTAAGGGCTTCGGGGAAGGTTTCTGCCGACCAATTGGTTAAGGCATATAACCGATATTTTCGAGCTGCTTTTAATATTTCTAAAATCTCGACTGTTCCTGTAATTGCTCCGCCCAACATCTCTGGCCATCGCCCATAATAGGCTTCAATATTCGCTTGATGCTGTGGATGTTTTTCAATCAAAATTCGGTTTCCTTCCGCAATTGAACGCCCTGCATCTTGTTGTTCATTCCAATCCATCGTACAGATTTCTGCTAAGAATTTATCTACTTCGGCCTCTGTCTCAAAAATTGTTCGGAAGACTCGCTTAGGGTTCCAAGTGACTAATACATTTCCTAAATCAAAAATAAAAGTTTCTATCTTTTTCATGTTTTTTAAATAACGATACGAGATTAAACAATTTAGAGATGCTTATTGACAAATAAAATGTTTGCTGGTTGCCAGTTGCTAGTTGGTTCATCGAAAAAATTGGGACAAGTTGTTTTCAAAAGATAGTTGTTTATTTTTGTTACAGTAAGTACTCAGACAAATTTAAGTTGACAACTTTATTCTATCCAATTAAACTACTCTAATTGATAAATTACTCGTCAAAAAACTCTGTGTCCTCTGTGTACTCCATTCCTCTGTGGTAAAAACAAGCTACGCTCGTCCAAGTAAAAGATGTTAGTTTATTTTTGTCATACTACTTACTTATATCAAAGATTTATAAATATTACTACTCCTTTCTTTTCATTGTGGATAAGTCTCATCTCCTTTTTTTTGCGAAGATAATAAAAGGTTTTGGAGATAACAAGCAAGCATAAAAAAAGCGTAAGTATCAAGATACTCACGCTTAGGTTTCAGATTAGTTTCTTTGTCAAATCGATGCTTAACAGTTTGCTAAAGCGATGTTTAACGTTTATGTATAAGGCAATTATTAGACCAACTTGACTATATTTTTTTATTATTTTTAATTTTTTGTACGTAAATGAATGATGCTCAATATAACTATTTTAGGTATAGAGTGTCAGGTCTCAGGTTAGTCTCACCTGACGCCCGCTATCTAGTGCCTGATACCACTTTTCATACACCTAAAACAAAAAACGGTGAACAATTCGCACTAGAATCATTCACCGTTTTCCTCCAATAGTATCAGAGCAAGCTGCGTTTACCGTAAACCATACACAGTGTACCGTTTACCGTCTTAATCATCAAAAGGGCAGCCAACACAAGGTTCTGTCATCACATTATCGCTTGGTGCAGAAATCGTCTGGTCTAGGTAGTCACAAGATTGACAACCAATGACTTTAAATTCTGTCCGTCGATTATATTGATGTTCTTCTTCACTACAAGGTACGTTATTGGAACAATTATTCACATTCACATTCTCCCCATAGCCTTTGGCTACCAAACGGTCTTTTTCGATGCCGTTTTTAGTCAACCATCTTACAATAGATTCTGCCCGTCTTTGAGATAAACGGTTATTGTATTTAAAAGAACCTCTGGAATCCGTATGAGAACCAATTTCAATAATCAAATCCGGATTTAATTCTAGTGTAGACAATAGTTTTTCTAATTCAGGAACTGCATCCTCTCTAATATAAGCTTGATTGAAGTCATAGTAAATATGTAGTAAGAAATTAACCCGCCCTCCGTCACTAAAAGGGTCAACATTACTAGGGCCAATTCCATTCGGATTATCTGGGTCTGGTCCAATTAATTGACCATTTTTATAAATCAATCCATTGATATTACCATCCGCAGGTTCTCCAGTTTCTGTATCTACCCATGTTCCTGTTGTTTGGTCTTTAATGACTCGACTAGCATTAGGGTCATCAACGACAAAAGGTTGTAAATTAATATTTGCCTGCAAAGTAGTAGAAGCTTCTAAACCTCTAGTACATTGGTCATCAATCTGAGCGATTAAGTATTCATCTTTTGATGCTTTTACGCTATAACAACAATCAGGGTCTAGGTCAAATCTAAATTGACCAGATGCATCTGTTACAACAGATTGAGGTGCTGCTTTTGAACAGTCATTTGTTACAGAAACTTCTACGCCTTCAAGTGGCAATCCTGTTTGCTGGTCAAAAACAATACCTTCAATATCAAATACTAAATCTCGTTTTAAAGGTAACTCTACTAGCACTAAATCGCCTAATTGGACATTTTCTGTACAAGCTTCTTTGGTATTATTATTATAGCCTGTATAACTACCTTCAAAGTTACAACAGGTGTTTAATTTTTGGTCGATAATAATTTTACCATCTACATCTGTGGTCAACGTCTCTCCTGTACAATCATTTACTACCGTTGCTCCTTCTAATGGTAATTTAGTCGCCTCATCATAAACTAAGATTTCTATCGGAGTAGCTGTTTTGACAAAACTGTAAATATCATCTCTACCAGAACCACCGTCTCTGTCCGAAGAAAAGAAACCACAAGTGCCTTCGTCATTAAAAATAACACCAAAGTCATCCGCTGTGGTATTGATTGGATAGCCCATATTTTCTGGAGAACTCCATTCGCCTTCTCCTTTATCTACGATATAGAAAATATCTAATCCCCCCAGACCAATATGCCCGTCAGTAGAAAAATAGAGTCGATTATTCAAGGCATAATAAGGAAAAATTTCGTGTCCTTCTGTATTAATAGCTGGTCCTAAATTCGTTGGAAGC
>JBGCFJ010000913.1:0-7475 GCA_045106885.1 Saprospiraceae bacterium | reverse complement strand
AATTTGGTTAACAAAAAAAACACAAAAAAATGAAAAAGGCAGCAATTATAAAATTATTCAATGATTTTGAAAGTCTGGTTAACAAGACAGCAGATAATATAGAGTTTTGGTTTGCAAGAGATTTGCAGCATTTATTAGGGTATATGGAATGGCGTAATTTTCAAAAGATTACTGCCAAGGCAAAAATAGCCTGTGAAAACACGGGGGATGAAATAGATGACCATTTTTTGGATGCTTCTAGAAAAGTAACCATTGGCTCAGGTGTAGAACGAGCGATTGATGATGTAATGCTAACCAGATATGCTTGTTACTTGATTGCACAAAATGGAGATTCTAAAAAAGAGGAAGTCGCTTTTGCTCAAAGTTATTTTGCTACCAAAGCCCGTAAAGCTGAATTAATAGAGCAACGAATTCAAGATATTGAACGCTTAAAAGCAAGAGAAAAATTAGCGACCTCTGAAAGTGAACTATCTCAATTGATTTATGATAGAACAGGGGATAATTTTGCCATCATCCGCAGTCGAGGAGATAAAGCTTTATTTAATCAGAGTACCCAAGAAATGAAGGATAAGTTAGGAGTACCCAAAGGTAGACCGCTTGCCGATTTTTTAGAAAACGTATTGGTTCGGGGTAAAGCTTTTGCCACAGAGATAACGGTCTTTAATACCAAGGAACAAGATTTGAAAACGGTTGGTGATATTTCCGATGAGCATATAACCAATAATTCCGAGGTCAGAGGCTTATTATTAAAACGTGGGATTGTCCCAGAAAACCTGCCCCCTCAGGAGGATATTAAAAAATTGGAACGTCGAGTGAATAGGCAAGATAAGAAGTCTTTTAAGGATAAGAGGAAGTTGACCTGAAATAGCGCCTGTTTGGACCGAAGCTTGGCTGTGGCTACCGAGATACAAGCAATCGAGGACGCTATTTTTGAGATACAAGAGACGAAGTTTCGGAATCGGGAGCTGACGCCTTTGGAGTACTTGCCTTTGAAGCGGAATTATTTGCAGAAGCAGTATGAACTGGCAGAGAAAAAGAGGGGGCTTGATATTTTGGTGGGGGAGATATTGGTTTTGGGGAGATGGGTAGAGTAGGGTGTGAAAAGTGGATTTAAAGGCAAACCTTCACAATATTACTAATATTGTGAAGGTGTTTGAATTTGAAAATCAGGGTAAAAACGACCGTTTAAACCGTAATGATGTAAGTGACTTTTTAGATTTGTCTCCCAGAAGGATAAGGTGTGGTTTGGCGTGTAAAATAATCTCTCTTTGTCTCTTTTACCAAATACATGAAGCTAATAATCATTGATTATAGAAAGTTCTTATTCTGCAAATAGAAGCGGAACTGTATTGACCGATAAAGCCTAAAAATTATCCTTTTAGGCTTTTTTTTTTGCAAAAAAGTTCTCATTCTGAACAACAGAACAGGAACTAAGCTAAAAATGGCTTCTTTTTAAGACATATAAAATGGAATTGAACAGCAATCCCCAATGTGTTTAGGGAAGGGCGGTTAAACCCTCCCCGAATGGGGTTAATTTTCCTTTTTTAGTGATTTTATTGGTACAGGAAACCAATATGCATCCTTGCCTAAATGTATAAATCTATCTGTGCTTATCGGGGTTCGGCAATCAAGGCTACGGAATCCGCCGCTTTAGCCAAACAATAAATTTAGATTAGGTCGTTTTTAACATCAAATAACCAATTTTTATCCGAGTTGAATGACTGGAGGCAAATTTCAACAAATTTTGACCTAGCTAAAGTTAAATTTTTAAAAAAAATTAACGCCAATTTTTTCTGTTTTAAGTCTAGTAGTATCCTTATTACTAGTATGAATATTAGTAAAATGCCCAATAGCCCTCGCTCCTTGGGGCGGAGTTCTTCATTACTTGAAATATAGTTTTGCAGTAAAATTAGTAGTTTGATTTTTTTTAATATTAAATTTTGGTTAATTAATGTTAGGTTGCTTACATTTTTACGTTTCACACCTTGTATATATAATTATTTATTTATATGTTATGTAATATAATAATAACCCATTTACTTGAAAATATTGAATATCTCTACATGTAACTATTTAATTTTCTCTTCCGCTCATTATTTGACAATGATTACTAGTTAATAAAACTAAACACAATATAAAACTTCTATTCTATTCTATTCTACTACTTTTTATTAAGAACTCTTCCCTCAAATAGAAGAGCATTATTTAATTAGCCAAAACAATTTCATAGCCAATGACGACCTAACCTCCATTTTTTTATAACAATTTATATGTATAGTGAGAAATACAAGGCTTAAGAACTTTTTCTAGATTCTCTAGGAGAACGCTAATATTATTTTGTATTCTTTAAAAATCCGCCTACTAAGAGATAAGCGTTGCTTATTATTCTGAGGTCAACCTATTGCAATTAGCAAAATAGAATACTTAAATAACAACTAACATTCAAGGCTTTAAGCTTCTAATCTATTGTGTTTTTAAACTATAAACTAAAAGACCTTTGCCCCTAGCGTCCAAACTATTAGGGCAAAAGTCCATTTTTTAATTGATTAAACTTTAAAATTATGAAAAAGTTATTACTTTTTTCACTTTGTGCTTTATTAAGCACATCTTTTTATGCACAAACCATTAATATTTGGTCTGGAAATACAAGCTTTTGCAGCCCACCAAGTGGAGAAGTGTATGAAGTTACAGGTACTGGATTCATAGATATTAACGTTTATGGAGGAACGATAGTAACAAATGACTGCGTCGGTACTATGTGCGCTTTTGGGGAGTGGACAAATGAGAATGCAACTCGAATCAGTTATGATTTATGGGGTACCTCTAATAATAATCGTTCTTTTACTTTGAGATTCACAGTAAATTGGAATAATTCATCTACTCAAACTCATAAAATAACATATAACGATACTCAATCGGGTTCAAAAACACAGCATATCCAAATTCATAATTCAAGTAGTAGCTATATGACTGGAACTAATGGTCTTGTATGTTCAAGCTATACTGGTGGAACATATTATGTATATAACGTACATTCTCCATATACTATCTCTTGGAATGGCACTAATAGCGGTGGGGGGACTTTAAGTTTTAGTAGTCCTAATAGCTGGGTAACTAATATTTCAGGATTTTCACCAAATAGCATGCACTCTATTAATGCCCAAATTCGATGTAATGGTGTTTTAAAGAAAACTGTTTCTCTTACAGTTGTTACTGGTGCAAGTTGCCGTATTTATATTGATAATGAAGAAGAATTATTTAGTGAAGATTTAGAGTTTAGCAAGGACATAAAAAATTCCTTACAATTAGAAAGCGATAACAATTTATCTAATGATAAGGATGAAATTGCCCTCAATAAAACACCTTATAATAGTCCTCTAAACAAAATAAGGATGTTTCCTAATCCAGTCAGTAAAGGACAAGAATTAAACATTCAAACTCCAGAAAACTTAGAAATAGAGAATATTATTATCATAAATAGCAATGGACAAATTATGAAAAATATAGCTGCTAATAATGGGTTAGAAACTAGAATTGAGACAAGTATGTTTCCAACTGGCATGTACTTTGCGCAATTTAAAGGGAAACATATGATTAAACCTAAAAGATTTGTAATTACTGAATAGCTTGGCGATAATGGCATAATTGGTAATTACATCATAAGGAGTTCATATAAAATATATGAACTCCTCTTTAATTTTTATAATATTTATGAAAAATAAGTTTATTTTTTTTCTAATATTCTTTTTCTATTATTCATTAGTTTATGCCCAAACAATCAATTTATCTGGGTGGGTAAGAAATATAGATAATAAAGAGCTTCTTTCCAATGCTACTATCCTAAATTTAGCTTCAAAAGAGGGTGTAATTTCAGACCAAAAAGGTTTCTTTTCTCTAAAAACTTTTAAAGATTCTATTGATTTAGAATTTTCGTATGTTGGATTTCAACCTATGCGGTTATCTTTATTTTTAGAACAAGACACCTCCATCACTATTCATTTAATACCAAGTTTAAAATTACAAACTGTTGAAGTAATTGCATCTGAAGTGCCTAAAATAGAAGAAACTACCGAATTAAGTGTGGTTCAATTATCTGCAGTAGAAATCAACCAAATCCCAACTTTTTTAGGAGAACAAGATGTTCTGAAGGTCTTACAATTACTACCAAGTGCGCAAAGTGGTGCAGAAGGACAAAGTGGTTTACAAGTAAGAGGTGGTTCTCCTGACCAAAATCTTATATTATTAGATGGAATCCCCATATATAATCCCACTCATTTATTTGGTTTTTTTTCTGTATTTAATGGAGACATCATAGAAGATGTTTCTTTTTTTTCTGGAGGATTTCCAGCACAATTTGCAGGACGAATGTCTGGTATTGTTGATATTACTACCAAAAAAGGTAGTTTAATGGATTGGAATGCTGAAGCGGCAATAGGAAATATAAGTGGAAAATTATTGCTTCATGGTCCTATTATAAAAAATAAAACAAGTCTTCTATTTTCTGCCCGTCGTTCCTTATTAGATGTATGGGGAGAAAAGTGGCTTAATCGAGTTTACCAAGATAACCTGATTGATGGAACTTTCAATTATCATTTTACTGATTATAATGTTAAATTATTTCATCACTTAAATAATAAATCTCAAATTTTTGCTAATGTTTTCCAAGGAAAAGATGATTATGAACAAGAACAAGAACGCCTTACCAATGATGGTGCATTATTTAAAATGGATTTAGCAACTACTTGGGAAAATTTTAATACTTCTATCGGCTGGAATTACATTTGGAATCAGAAAATCAATAGTCAGTTTTTAATATTCTCGAATCATTACTCATATGGACAAGAACGATTAAACATTAAAGAAAGTAGTAGTTTAAAAACAGAAAATTATTTCAACTTTAATGGAGGAATTAAAGATATAGGGGTAAAATGGCTTTTTCAACAAACTTTAACTCAAAATCACCAATTAAAATATGGGTTACAATTAACTAATCATCGTTTTTTCACAGGAGATTATGAGGTTTCAAGCTTTGATAGTAGAGGTGGAGCACTTAACTCTGATTCAACCTTTACCAATAATCCAATTAAAGCATTAGAAACAGGGCTCTTTCTAGAAGATGAATGGGAAATTAATCCTCAATTATCTATGCGCTTAGGCTTTCATCTGGCAGCTTATAATGTTCAAAAAAAAACTTACCTTTCCTTTCAGCCTCGCCTTGCTATGAGGGCAATAGGTCCAGGAAATTTTGCTTATAAATTTTCTTTTGCGTCCATGCAACAATACCTACATTTGTTAACTACAGACAATGGTGGTTTCCCCACAGATTTGTGGCTACCAGTAACAGAAACTGTCCGTCCTCAATCAGGTTGGATAGTTGCAGCTCAAATAGCCCGAACTTTTAATAATTTAGAGTTAAGTATAGAACCTTATTACCGAGTACTTAAAAACTCCATAGCTTATAGAGAAGGGAAGAGTATTCTTAATCCCGAAGATTGGCAACAAAAGATAACGCAAGGTCAGGGTAAAATGTATGGAACAGAGTTATTGCTAAGAAAAAAGAAAGGGAAATTAAATGGATGGTTAGCTTATACTTTAAGTTGGTCTAAAAGACAATTTGATGAACTCAATAATTCAAAATGGTATCCTTATACCTATGACCGTAGGCACAATTTATCAATAGTCGCTAATTATCAATTAGGCAAGCATTGGCAATTGTCATCCAATTGGGTTTATTATACGGGACAAGCTTATAGTATCCCTACACATCTATTTCCAACTCCTTCTTCTGCATTTCCTGTAAGTAGTCAAAATATACCAAATCTTTTATTTCTAAATGGGCTTAATAATTTTCGTTTTAGCGATTACCACCGCCTAGATATATCTTTAGGATTTATATGGGGGAAACAAGAATCTAAAAACAGCCTAACATTAGGCGTTTATAATGCTTATGACCGACAAAACGCTGCCTATGTCGATTTGTTTTTTAATGAAACTATTGATACTGATAATAATATTAGAATCAAAGGTTTTTTACAAGAAAGTAGTTTATATGGTCTTATCCCATTTATTAATTTAAAACTAGCTCTAAAATGAAATATTTAATTAATATATTCCTTCTACTTATTATCCTTATAGGATGCAAAGAAAACACCTTTGTCAAAGTTCCTGACTTACCCACTACGCCTTTTACCTGGTGTTTCTATATTGAAGGTAATGCTAAAATCTATGCTTTAACATTTGCTTTGGATGATATTTATGGAGAAGGTATTCCTCTTAATGATGATTTCTTACAGAGAGATGAGCGATATGAAATTAGCATAATGAAAAATGAATCTGAGCTGGCTAATTTCAATCATTTTATCTACCTAGATACTTTTACTTTTATTTATCAAAATGATATTGGTGAAAATGACACCATATATAATATCGACAGACCAGTACTATATAACTATCGTGCAAATGTTAATCCTTCAATTTCTGATGAAGCAGGCGATATTTTCGAGTTATCTATTAAACATCCTAATTTTGCAGATATATATGCCTACCAAGAAATGCCACAAAAAGTGCCTTTGAAAAATGTTAAATTATTAGGAATTGAACCATCTCCAAATGGTTCTTATCGTGCAAATATAGAAATCAGTCTGAAAGACCCTGAAAATAATGTTAATTATTATCAAATAGCAAGTACTACTATTCCTGTAGATGATAATGGTAACTTGAAAGCAGACGATATTGACATTACTCCTTTTAACATTGGTGCAAATGACCCAGAAATAATAGATTATGAACCTTTTCCTAATCGAGGAGCAATTTATCTTGCTGATAACTCTTTCAACGGAAATGAAAAGACTATCTCTTTTTGGGTAGATATTACAGAACCCAAGCTACCAGATAATTTTTATATCGTTTGGCGTTGTATTAGCCCAGAGTGGTATCGCTTTTATGAAGCACGACGCTCAGTTTTTGGGAATAATAGAATTAATGATGATGTAAACAATACTCTAACCCAACCTTATTCCTTACCTTTTAACATAGAGGGAGGTTTTGGTATATTTGGTGTAGGTACTCAAGAGTTATATAAGTTGAACTAAAAATTTATTCTTCTAGATTATACAAAAATTACTCCTGCTCTACCACTAAACTGCCAGTCCATTGTCTTTACACATGATGAACCAACAACTCTCCGTTAGAACCATTTGTAACTTGACAAAAATAATGGGTTCTTCGAGTGATAAAGCTTTATAAGACAAATAGCTGTATCATTTAGGAACTCCTTTTTGATAGCCTTTTCCAGCTTCATAAGTTGTTGATTTTCAATACCAAGAAATCGGTATTTTCAAACACCCTTTTTGATAGGGTTCTATTACGCCAAAAAAGGAACATTTACACTTACTATCGTCTTTCCAAATAGTTCTCCTAATACAGTGAGGTGGTTCAATAAAACAGGACATTTTTTTAAGATAGTTAGCTTTTTC
>JBGCFJ010000912.1:0-38938 GCA_045106885.1 Saprospiraceae bacterium | reverse complement strand
CTGGAAGCCTAAGCTACTTAATATTTAAGGCTCTCTGAGAAATCCAGTAGAAAATCTCATTTCATGGGATTTGTCAAAGAATCATATTTAACTACCTTATCAACGGAATTTATAGTAAACTTATTAAGTTTGCAGTAATGTTTTTATAGCTATTTTGTTAAAAAATGCTATAACAGTAGTATTTGATAATAATCTAAAAACAGATTCGTTGTTAAAAGACCTATAAACTTGACGCCCTAATTTATGCGAAAACTATTAACATTCTTACTTTTCTTAGCCTTTTTTCATGCCTGTTCTACCATCTATGTAGAGAAGCAACAAACGCCTAACGTTGTAGCTATTCCCGAAGATTACCAGCCTAAGATTGGTAATAAAAAAATACGCACTCAGCTTCAATCAGAAGCAGAAAAATTAATTGGTAGTAAATATAAATATGGGGGAACGACACCAAAGGGATTTGATTGTTCTGGATTTACTGGTTATGTGTATGATAAAGCAAAAATAGATATTTCCAGAAGTTCTCAAACGCAGGCGAAAAAAGGGATTAAAATAAAAATAAAAGATGCCCAGAAAGGAGATTTAATTTTTTTTACGGGAACTGGTAAAAATAAAATTTCTCACGTAGCAATGGTGCTTTCTAATGATAAAAAAGGAATAGTTGTGGTGCATAGTACGACTTCTAAAGGAGTACGAAAAGATAATATTACCCATTCTGCTTATTGGAAGCCTAAGATTTTATTTGCGAGACGAATTGTGGATTAAGAAGTAAGTTATTTTATATATTGTTTTTTTACATATATTTGGGTTTTATTAGACCTCTTGTAAAAAAATCACGCATAATGGAATTAGAAAAAGTTATTAATTTTTTACATAAAGAAGGCTGGGAAAAAGCAAAAACAAATGGGGAATTTGTTTTTTATAAGTCGCCTACTGATATTGGGTTATCCGATAATTATACTTTACCAATTCCTATTTTAACGACGACGAATGAAGCAGATTTTCCAAGACGTTTGGACGAAGCCATTGATTTTTTGTCAGAAGTATACGAAGTAACTCCAGAAAAATTATTTTACGAAGTAGGGAATTATTTGGAGGTTTTAAAAGGAGATGCGCTATTTTTCACCTTAAAATCGGATGAAGTACGCTTTAGTCATACCTTAGAGTTAAATGATATTACCCAATTCTTAAAGAATTTGTCTGTCTCCTATGAAAATTTCATAAGAATAAAATTCCAGCAAAAATTTAGCGAATTTTATAATAATGACCCTTTCAGAATAAATAAAACAGTTAATAAATTACTAACATTTTCTAAGTTACGGCTAGTTGATTTAGAGTTTGAGAGTTTTAGTTTCGGGGTATCAGTGGATACACAAATGGGGAATGAACAACTCATCAAAGAAATGCGAGGTTTTAGAAAAGCGTTATTAACTACTTATAAAAAAGAAGTAATAGAAGTAGATTTTATGGAGGAAAAAGCTGTTCAGCAATTAATTCAAAAATTTTCTATATCTGAGCGAAAAGCTATTTTTGAACCGTTTCTTAAAAGTATTAATCAAGAGGCCTATTCTATTATATTAACCAATTCTAAATTTACGCCACAAATAGCCTATCGAAGAATTCCACAAAGTACCATTAAATTAATCATTCCTTCAAAGGTCAAAGAACAAGTAACAGCCAATGTAAAGATGATGCAAATCATTGTACCCGTTGATAAGACCAAATCAAAAATCACGATTCGTACCAAAGAGATTGAAAATGATTTATTTTCTCAACCTATCGAAGAGTACAAGATAACGGTAGATACCATTGAGTCAGGCGAAGAAAAAATCAAGCTAAAAGAAAAGGTTGATTTTACGATACAGCAATCCAAAGATACAAGTGAATTTCTCGTTATTTTTAAACCCTTAGCTTTTGAACTTAAAGTAAAAGAGTTTGGTAAGATTAAGGATGAATTTTTTGCTGCCTTTATTAGTAATTTAAATTATTACAAATACATTATTAAAAGAGGAGAAAAAATAACAAAACCTTCGGAGAAACGATTAGTGAAGTTCTTTGGATTGGTTCTACCTGATTGATAGTGTTATATTAGTTTGCTAAACTAGTGCTAAATAATCGCCATTTTTGACAGACTGACTTTTGTTTCTTTTTGATGTTTATCAAATAATCGTTTCACCTGCATCGTGTTTAATTTGTTCCCTCGACTATTTCTAAAATTCTTTTCATTTAATCGGTCAGCGATTTGCTGAAAGGTTAGCCCACTTTTCCTATATGCTCGAATAACTAAAATAAGTTCTTTATTGATTGATAAATCTTGTTTTCGCCCCTTTTTTAGGAGTTCCTTTTTTAAGGCTACATTCTCTTGCTCCAATTTTTTCATTTCCTGCAATAGCTGTTCTGCTCTTTGGTAGTCAAAAGCTTCTTTTAATGCTGGTTGATGTTCAACGGTAGCACGCCCGTCTGCATTTCTTTTGATGGTAAAAGCACCAGTTTTTGCGCCTTTAAAATGTCCTTGCCAATGACGTGGAAAAACATTGCTGTAAAGCTTTATAAATTCGCTTACATCTGTGATTCCTTCACAAGTAAAATGAATGTTCAACATATAGTGTTTCCTATTTTGTTATAACATTCGAAAAAAAGGTTATAACAATTTGTTAATAATGTTATCGTATTATACGATTTGGAAATGGTTTCGATTTCACTTGAATGGAGAAAATTTGCGCTAAAACCAGCATTTTTTGCCCAATAAAAAACCAATTGGTTGATTTAGAGATATTTAGGTAAAATGAGTTTTATACACATTCAAATACATAAGTAATTATTTTTACATGTAAAAGGATTGTTTAATTGCTAATGGTTAAATTCCGTTTGTAACATTCCTAAAAAATGTTATAAGATGTCATGATTTGAAGTGCTTGCAATTTTGATTGTAAGAAGAGTCCGATAAGTAAAATACTACTAAAATCATTTTATAGTTTTTACCGTTGAACTGGATTTTTCGAGCACCTTCTCCTATCCGAACAATGAAGGACTGGTAAGATGAATAATATCTTTAGTAAAAAATCCTGCTACAATTCAGCCGCCAAATAACTAGCCTCTTTAATTGCCTTTTTAGCATCCAATTTAGCAGCAATATTTGCACCTCCAACTAAATGTACATTCTTGCCCGCAGCTTTTAATTCCTCGTACATATCTCGTAATGGTTCTTGGCCTGCACAGATAACGACATTATCTACAGGAATTACTTTAGCTTCATCGCCGACCGTAATGTGTAAACCTGCATCATCCACCTTATTATATTGTGCTTCGCCAATCATATTGACTTTCTTCATCGCCAAACTAGAGCGGTGAATCCAACCTGTTGTTTTCCCTAAATTCTTACCATGTTTGCCCTTAGACCGCTTTAATAAGAAAATTTCTCTTGGAGAAGGTAAGGGTTTTGCGCCTTCTGGCGCTAGAGCACCACCTTTGGTATACTCCATATCTACTCCCCATTCTGTCATATAAGCAGGCACACTCGTACTTACAGATGCATGGGACATATCATGAGCTAAATATTCTGCCATATCAAATCCAATTCCTCCAGCACCAACAATGGCGACTCGTTTACCAACTGGTTTCTTACGATATAAAACATCTGCATAATCCAGTACTTTTTTATGGTCGATACCTTCTAAGTCTAAAGTCCTCGGTGTCACACCTGTTGCTAAGATGATTTCATCATAATTACCCTCAGTCAAACCTTCAACAGTAGCTTTCATGTTCAAGTTAACTTTCACTCCATACTTTCTCAACATCGTTTTATAATAACGAATCGTTTGCGCATACTCCTCTTTACCAGGAATAACTTTTGCCATATTAAATTGACCACCAATTTCCTTTTCTGCTTCAAAAAGAAACACTTCATGTCCTCTTTCTGCACAAACTTTGGCCGCCTCTAAACCTGCTGGTCCTGCTCCAACCACAGCGATTCTTTTCTTCTTTTTAGCAGGTGCATAATTTAATAGCGTTTCATGACAAGCCCTTGGATTGACAATACAAGAACAGACTTGCATCGTAAAAGTATGATCTAAACAAGCTTGATTACAGCCAATACAAGTATTAATTTCGTCAGGTCTACCTTCAATCGCCTTTAGGACTAAGTCAGCATCTGCTAAGAAAGGTCGAGCCATAGAAATCATATCTGCACATCCTTCTGCCAATACGTTTTCTGCCACATCAGGCATATTAATTCTATTCGTCGCTACCAATGGAAGGTTGACTTCCCCCATCATTCGTTTAGTCACCCAAGCAAAACCAGCTTTGGGTACAACTGTTCCGATAGTTGGGACTCTAGCTTCGTGCCAACCAATTCCTGTATTGATAATCGTTGCACCTGCTTTTTCGACTTCTTTTGCTAACTGCACTACTTCATCCCAAGTACTCCCTCCTTCTACTAAATCAAGCATTGACAAACGGTAAATAATAATAAAATTTTTACCAACCGCTGCCCTAGTTCTTTTAATAATTTCCAATGGGAAACGAATTCTATTCTCATAAGAACCACCCCATTCATCCGTTCTTTTATTAACTTTCTTAACAATAAATTGGTTAATCAAATAGCCCTCTGAGCCCATGATTTCAACACCATCGTAATTCGCATGCTGCGCCATTTTAGCACAATGCACAAAGTCCGCAATTGTTTTTTCTACTTCTTCGCCTGTCAATCCTCTTGCTGGAAATGGAGAGATTGGCGCCTTAGTATCACTAGAAGAAACGTTTTTTGGCGTATAGCCATAACGACCAACATGTAATATTTGCATACAGATTTTTCCCCCTTCTTCATGCACCGCTTTAGTTACTACTCGATGTCTTTCTGCCTCTGCTTCATTATCGAAAGCATGTCCAGATAAAGCACCACCTTCTACATTCGGTGCAATTCCACCCGTTACAATTAAGCCGACTTGCCCTTTAGCACGTTCGCCATAAAAAGCGGCCATACGTTCATAACCATTTTCTGATTCTTCGAGCATGGTGTGCATCGACCCCATTAAAACTCTATTTTTTAAGGTAGTGAACCCTAAATCTAAAGGTGCTAATAACTTTGGGTACTTCGTTGAATTTGACATATTCTAATTTTGAATTTTATTTGATTGGACTCTCCTACTTTTTTGGTAAATTTAGAACTTAGTTTAAGGTTTTCAAAATATAAAATCAAATAATCACTCAACAATAACGAATAATCATTCAATCCTTGCGAATAATCAAGTTGTCAGTTTTAAGTTAGAAAAGCCCTCATCTTTGTATTGTCTATTGTCAGAAACACTTCTTCCATACAACGGACTAATATGGGATTCCATGTACGTTTGGGCAAAATCAGGCTTAAAAATGCGGGTATCTCCTGATTTAAAAGGAGAAAAAATATTGACCATCCCTTATGGGACAAAAGTCGTCATTGATTCCTATCAAGAAGAATTACCTGAAGTAAAAGTGAGGGTCGTCAAAGCGCAAAAAATTGAAGGGATGGAGTACAAAAGTTTTTATTTGAAGGGACATTGGTGTCGAGTCAATTACTTAGATACCGTTGGTTATATTTTTGATGGTATTTAGAAATAAATAGAATAAAAAAGTTGCCCCAGTGAGATTCGAACTCACGACCCTCGGTTTAAAAGACCGATGCTCTAACCAGCTGAGCTATGAGGCAATAAATAATGGTCCAGAAAGGATTTGAACGGTTAACCTTCGGCTTAATTCCGTCTAAGGACGAAACCGTTCTAACCGTTGAGCTACTAAACCATAAAATTTGAGCGAATAATCGGAATCGAACCGATAGCCTCCCCATATAAAATCGGGATACTTTACCAATTAAGCGATACTCGCAGGTGGAAGAATGGAGGAATCGAACCCCAGGTGCCGTCCCTATGTGCTCACGCTGCTCGTGAAGGCAACAGCTAGCCAATATTTGTTTTTTCTTCCTGTTTCTTTAAGAGTTTGTTGGAAGTTTGTTTTTGGAGATAAAAAAGATGTATTTTTTGGTCTGATAAAGTCAAATTTCTTGTTAATAGCCGTTGCTATTACTAATAAATTTGAAGAAATCAGAACGAAAAAGACGCTTTTTTAGGCCAAAAGATAAATTTTCAAGAAACGCTAAGTCCACTAAGTGATAGGCCTTGAACCTACACCTCCTGTCTATAATAAACAGTCGCTCTCCATTAAGCTACACTTAGGTTTTATCATCTGGTTTTAAGTATTAATGATGTTATTATTTAGCGGAAAGCTAGCCGAATCGAACCCCATTCCAATTACTCAGAAACCTAGTTTTCAAGGCTAGTCGCCACACAAATGTAGCTGCATTACTTTCCAATATAAGTAGTTAAGACCAAATACTTTCCGCTTTTATCGGCTGCTTTTTCTAAATAACTGCGTTAAAAATTTTGACCATAGCTAGGCTATGCTAAAAATTTTTGCCTTGTTCTTCAGGAAAATCAACTCGCTAAAAACAGGAAACTATTTAATCTCAGCTACTTGGCGGAGAACAAGGGAATCGAACCCTCCTTTCAACTTGCATCGAAAACTCGCTTAGCAGGCGAGCGCAACCAACCAATAGTTGCCTATTCTCCATATATAGTACCTTCGGTGAGACTCGAACTCACAACATTCTGGGTCTAAGCCAGACGCCTCTTCCAGTTGGGCTACGAAGGCTTATGACAAAGAACTACTAGGTCTTTTTCTGTGCATTCATCAGAAAAAGAAGAAAATAACCAATTGAATTTGCTTCAACATTGAACTAGATAATTGATTCAATTTCAAAAACAATCCAAAAAAATAACTTGGAGATTATTAACTTACACTAAACGATCCGTTCAGTTAATAAATAAAGAGATACAGCCTTGAAAAAAGAAATTCTGTTTCGTAGCTGTATTTTCTAACAGCTACGCTACTTTTAGGAAAGCGAACTATTAGAGGAGGAAATGTGCTAAATCAACCGACTTAATCATTCCAAAGCTATTGCTTTGTTTCTTTAGCTTACTACTACTTAAAGCAGCCAAAAAGCCAGTGATAATGATATATTGATTGAATAAAAACATCTAAATTTGTTGATGTATTAAAGTTAAAAAATAAGTGCTTTTGCACATCCTCCATAAGAACCACAATTAGCCTATTGAAAGTTCCTCAATATTCAAAAAAATAAGAATTATTTTTCAGCAGACTTTAAACTAGTTGATTATCAGCACTTTATCTTGAAAATATTTTTCAAAAAATTAAATTAATTTTACTACTCAAACTTAAAATCTATTTTTTTGAAAAATACAGCTACTTCAAAAATTAATCTTTTGGGCATTATTATCCTCGCTGCGGGCGCTTCTCGCAGAATGGGAACACCCAAGCAGTTATTAAAAATTGGCCATCAAACTTTAATAGAACGAGCTATTTCCATAGCGCAAGCTTTAGATAACCAGCAAACAGTTGTTGTCTTAGGAGCAAATGCCGAAAAGATAAGTCCTTATATTCCGCCACAAGAAAAAGTAAATGTCATCATTAATGAAAATTGGCAACAAGGAATGGGTACAACTTTAAAGGCAGGAATGGAATTTTTTTTAAAGCAATCTGAAAATTTCACAGCAGTAATTGTTATGGTTTGTGACCAGCCTTATTTAACTACTAAAAAATTACAACAATTAATAATCAAGTACCAAGAAACAAAAGCTGCTATTATTGCGACTAAATACAACCGTATTAAAGGTGTTCCTGCATTATTCGACAAACGGATTTTTCCAAAATTAATAGCCTTAAACAAAGATGAAGGGGCAAGAAAAATTATTAAAAATTATGATGGAGTAGTCGCTACAGTCGATTTCCCTAAAGGAATTATTGACCTAGATACACCAACAGCTTATCAAGCATTTTTAGAAAAGCATAATGACATCTAAAAATACTTCCAGAGTCAAAAGTTGACAGTAGACAGTCAGCAGTCGCAGTAAGGGCTACCCGTCTAAAATTGGACGTTTTCGACAATAGCTAATCTATATTCGCTGCTCCAAGCGTCGGAAAATATAGATTTTCCGTTGGCTGTCCTAAACTTGAGTGTCCAACTTTAGACGGGTAGCCGCAGTAAGCAGTAAAGCCTTGGTTTTAAATGCTGAAATTTTGCCTAAACACCGTTATTTAAACAGGCTTCAAAAATCTTAATTTAAAAGTTATTCACATTTTTTTGTTAATAACTCTAAGTTATCAACATTACACCTAAGGTGTTTCCAAAATTCTAATCTAATTGAAAAGCATCTCTATCTGCTAAAAATTGAAGTTTTTGCCTAAAGTCTTGTTGTTGATGATAGTCTAATTCAACAGTATTACTAGTTTCTACATGCGCAGTATGAACTAGAATACTTCCATTATAATCAATCACAGAAGTATCCCCAGAATGATTCGATTGATTCCCATCTATGCCAACTCGATTTACTCCAATTGTATAAACTTGATTCTCAATAGCCCTTGCCATTAGTAAAGACTGCCAATGATGCGCTCTTTTTTCTGGCCAATTAGCTACATAGATTAATAAGTCGTAATTCTCTGTATTCCTACTCCAAACAGGAAATCGTAAATCAAAGCAGATTAAGGGGCAAATTTTCCAACCTTTATAAGTTACGATTAATCGTTCTTTTCCAGCGGTATAATGTGCTGGCTCTGCCGATAAAGAAAAAAGGTGTTTTTTATCATAAGTTTGAAATGTTCCATTCGGTTCCATCCATACTAAACGATTATAATAATGACTATTTTCCTTAACAATATAACTTCCGGTAATGACTGCGTTTGTCTTTAGAGCTTGTTCTTTCAACCAAGTAAACGTTTTTCCACTAGGAAACTCTGCCAACTTAGCTGGATTCATACTAAACCCAGTTGTAAACATTTCTGGTAAAATAATTATATCCGACGTATTAACAAACTTATTTAATTTATTACCCAATTGGCTTAAATTAGCTTCAATATTCTCCCAAACAAGATTTGTTTGTAGTGTCGTTATTTTTAAATTCGTCATAGACAACAGGTTTATTCTACTCTACAAAAATAATTTTTGCTAAAATGAGTAAATGTGAAGATGAGTAAATGATTAAATATTCGTCAAAATTGGAAATAAATAGTCCAATTTTGAATCAATTGAATACCGTTTAATCATTTTACCATCTAGTCGTTTATTCATTTTTAGGTTTTTCAAAAAAAGTAGCATACAGTAGATTTATTCAAAACTTTCAGTAAGTAATAATTCAACAAGATTACCAAAATACAAAAAGGCTTAGACAAAATAAATCTGTCTAAGCCTTTTTTATTTAAAGAACAAGTTAAAACTTGTTGATTATGCTTCTTCTTCCTCTCCTTCTTCTCCTTCTCCTCCATCCTTACCTCTTAATGCTCTAGGTACAATAACCGTAGCAACAGGAATAGCAGGAGCATTTGTTACTTCTACACCCTCTGGCAATTCTATATCTCTAACTCGAATAGCTTCTCCTAACTCTAAGCTAGAAATATCGCCATATAATTCATCCACCATATTTTCAGGTGTTGTTCTAATCTTTACTCTTCTTAAAGATTGTTGTAAGGCACCACCTAGTTTTACACCAGGAGAAGCCCCTTTAAATCTTACAGGTACTTCTAAAACAACAGGTTTTCCATCTTCTAACTTCAAAAAGTCAAGGTGAAGAATTGATTCTTTTACTGGATGAAACTGTGCAGCTTTTAAGATACATTTGTGCGTTACACCATCTACACTAACTTCTGCTACTTTAAAGTCAGGTGTGTAAATTAACCCCTTTACATCTTTATGGGTTGTTGAGAAGTGAATGTTTTCTGCATCACCATAAATTACACATGGAATACCACCTTCATTTCTTACAGCTTTAGTAGCTTTTTTTCCTACTGCTGGTCTTGCATTTCCAGCTACTTTTATCGTTTGCATATCTTTAGATTTATATCTTTTTCAAAAAGGACTGCAAAGATATGACTTTTATTAAAAAAATACCGAAAAGAAGAGCTTTCTTAGTTAAAATAATCAAATTTTAGCTCTTTTAAGGGATTAAATCCGCATTAATGATTTTCATAACCATAATTGTAGTCGGTTCTGCCATAAATATAGTCCTGATTTCTGGGGTTAAAGCATCCATTACAGCTTCATATTCCCCAAAAATTTGAGTACTCATCGTATTTGTTATTATTTTAAGATTTGGATGTTGCTGTAATTGTTCAATAAATGTAAGAATCGGTGTTTCATATTCTTTTGTTAAAGGATACATGCTAATTTCTACAGAGATATTCATACTTATTATTATTTTTAGGATTTATTAAAAATGATTTCAATTATTGAATAAGTGTAAAAAAAACACTAAGTCTATTTTTCTTTCATATCTTTGCATTTAATAGAACTCTAGTCTTTAATTTTCATCAACGTTAGGAATGGAATAAAATAACTATTACTTTTAGAGCAGTCCTTTTTCCTTTATGCTGCGTTACAAAAATACTCATTATGCTAAGGCAGCAGCCCGTCCGTTTCACGGTTCACAAACTGTCGCTTGTTCATGTTTTTTGCGCCTTGCCTAAAGAAAAAATTACTTACTTGAAAAGTAACATTCATTAATATTTCATTCCTTAGTTTACCAATATTTATGTCAAAAGTAATCAATCATAGTTTATTAACTGATTTTGATATTAGCCTATTTCGAGAAGGCAAGCATTATAAATTATATGAAAAACTAGGTAGTCATATCATTGAGGTAGATGGGCAATGGGGGACTTATTTTGCAGTTTGGGCACCAAGTGCAAAATCTGTTTCGGTTATAGGTAATTTTAATTATTGGAATAAACAAACACATTATTTATCGGCTCGTTGGGATAGTTCTGGAATTTGGGAAGGATTCATTCCTTTTGTTGGAAAAGGAGAACTCTATAAATATTGTATAGAAGCACAGGACGGTCGGTTATTAGAAAAAGGAGACCCGTTTTCTTTATTTTGGGAAGTACCGCCTAATACCTCTTCCATTACTTGGCAATTAGATTATGAGTGGAAAGACACAAAATGGTTAGCTGATAGAAAAGCCTTAACTGGCAAAGCACAACCTTATTCAGTATATGAAGTACATATCGGGTCTTGGAAAAAAGTAGCCGCAGATAAATCGTTAAGTTATCAAGAGATGGCTGTAGAGATGGTGGAATATGTACAAAAGATGGGCTTTACGCATGTAGAGTTCATGCCCGTTATGGAACATCCTTATTTTCCAAGTTGGGGCTATCAAATTACGGGATATTTTGCACCGACTAGCCGTTTCGGTACGCCCCAAGATTTCATGGCATTAGTAGATGCCTTTCACCAAGCAGGAGTTGGGGTAATTTTAGATTGGGTACCTTCTCATTTTCCAGAAGATGCACATGGTTTGGGGAAATTTGATGGTTCTTCTTTATATGAACATGAAGACCCAAGATTAGGCTTTCATCCTGATTGGAAAAGTTTAATTTTTAATTACGGACGGCATGAAGTTCGGTCATTTTTAATTTCCAATGCGCTATTCTGGTTAGATAAATATCATATTGACGGGCTGAGAGTAGACGCTGTAGCTTCTATGCTTTACCTTGATTACTCTAGAAATGACGGAGAATGGATTCCTAATAAATATGGAGGCAACGAAAATTTAGAAGCTGTTTCTTTTCTAAAAGAATTTAATAAAACCGTTTATAAAGAATTTCCTGATACCATCACTATAGCAGAAGAATCAACTTCTTGGACGGGTGTTTCTAGACCAACTTATACAGGAGGTTTAGGTTTTGGGCAAAAATGGATGATGGGTTGGATGCACGATACCTTAAATTATTTTAAGCACGAACCTGTTCATAGAAAATATCATCATAATGAAATCACCTTTAGTTTAGCCTATAGCTTTTCCGAAAATTTCATGTTGCCTTTATCCCATGATGAGGTAGTTTATGGAAAAGGCGCAATCATAGATAGAATGCCTGGAGACGAGTGGCAAAAATTCGCCAATCTTCGGATGGTGTACACCTATATGTTTACGCACCCAGGCACAAATCTCTTATTTATGGGTGATGAAATAGCACAAAGAACAGAGTGGAGTATTGAAAGGGGGGTAGAATGGGGATTAACGAAACAGCCAACTAATCTAGGCATTCAAATGTTAATTCAAGACTTAAATAACTATTATAGAAACACTCCTGCTATTTATGAAAAACAATTTTCTCAGGATGGTTTTGAATGGATTTCTCATGATGATGGAGAAAATAGCATGATGGCTTATCTACGAAAAGGAAATTCGGAACATAAAGACCAATTGATTGTTTGTAATTTCACGCCAGTCATTCGGGAATCATTTAAGATAGGAGTAACTACAGCAGGAAAGTGGAAAGAAGTTTTTAATAGTGATGCGTCAAAATATGGAGGTAGTGGAGTGGGCAACAAAAATGCTTTAATTACTATGGACACTCCTTGGCATGGAAAACCATTTGCACTAGAAATGACAATTCCTCCGCTGGCGACTATTATTTTTGAACCAGCTTAATCTATTAATGGAACAGATAGTCGACTTTTCAGATATTACCGCTGTTATTATCTTTATTATATCATTGAGTTTAGTCGTTTTCCTGCGCTATGTAATGGTCTCAGGCCTTTTTGTCTTACTGTTTCATATTACGTTTAAAGATAAATTTCTATCTAGAAAAATTAGTACCATATTGCGCCCCCAAGGGCAATCTTGGCAGGAAATAAAATGGTCGGGACTTACTTCTTTTATTTTTGCATTATCAGGGGTTGGAATAGTTTGGATGTGGCAAGCAGGCTATAGTACCATTTATATTGCCCCTTTTAAATATTCCATTTTTTATTTACCTATCAGTTTATTAATAGCATTATTCATTCACGAAACCTATTATTATTGGCTACATCGTTGGATGCACCAACCAAAAATCTATCATTTAGTTCACAAAATCCATCATGATAGTATCGTAACTTCTCCTTGGACTGCTTTTTCTTTTGACCCATTAGAATCTATATTACAAGCTTTTGTTGTGCCTTTTATTATTCTATTCTTACCGATGCACTTTAGTATGGTAATGTTGATGTTAATTATTATGACGGTTTCTGCTACGATTAATCATTTAGACATTGAGATTTATCCTAAGGGTTTTGAAAAGCATTGGTTAGGAAAATGGTTGATTGGCGCTACACATCATAGTCAGCACCACGCCAAATTTTTAGTCAATTATGGCTTATATTTTACCTTTTGGGATAAATGGATGCATACAGAAAGTCCTGATTTTGAGGAATTATTTCGAGAGAAAACACAGAATTAGAACGATGAACGATGAATGATGAACTATAAATGATGAATTATTCTATACGATAATTAATGTACTTTTTAGAGAACATCCTTCAAAACTGCCCAAATATTTTCCGTTACAATTTGATGTCCTTTAGCAGTCGGGTGAATACCATCTGCTTGATTTAGTTCAGGAATACCACCAACATTACTCAAGAAAAAAGGAATTAAAGTACCATCGTTTTCTTTAGCCAAGTTGGCAAAAATACCTCTAAATTCCGTCGTAAATTTCTCCCCCATATTAGGCAATGCTTCCATGGCACAGATTAAAATTTTTACTTCTGGATATTTAGTTTTTACTTTCTGTAAAATAGAAGTTAGATTTTTATACGTTTCTGCGGTAGACGTACCTCGCAATCCATCATTCGCACCTAGTTCTAGTACAAAAACATCAATTTTTTGTCGTAAAATCCAGTCAATTCTGCTATTTCCGCCAGCAGAGGTTTCCCCACTTAATCCAGCATTCACGACTTTATAATCTAAACCTAATGAATCAATTCGTCCTCCAATTAATCCAACAAATCCTTGGGACGGGTCAAGGCCATAAGCCGCCGTTAAACTATTACCAAAAAAGACGATTGTTTTCTTTTTATTAGCAACAGGTTTAGGGATAGTTTTTTCTATTGAGGGAGCAGTTATTGTATTTTTCTTTTCGGGAGTAGTCGCATTCTTATCACCGCAACTGATTAACACAAAACACAAAAAAATAAATAGATATTTAGTCATTTTATCAAAGGTTATTTTTGTCAAGAATTAATACAAAGATATTGGATAGATATTAGACTTGTTACCCTTTAATAAATACCTCTCAGAAAACATTTTTTTCTGTTATTTTTAAACAAAGCATAAATCTAATTGTATTTGAAAGGTTTTTTCTTATAAATCTTACTTTTTTTGGTTCTCTGACAAATCCCTCCGATGGGTCGGAGTAAACAGTGGAAAATCAGCTCGTCCGACGACGCAGTCATCGGACGATTAAAATTTCATTTCACAGGATTTGTCAATGAGTCATTTTTTTCAATCATTTATTGTTTTACATGCCTCCGCCCAATACACTAAGCTCTTTGCTAAATAAATGCATTTTTTCTAGCCAAAAAATCCTTATTGTACGTTCTTTTTGTCCAACGAAAGCAGATGAGTTATTCTTTTCCAGAATCTCTAAGCATTTGATTCTGCCTAAAACAGCAAAATCCTCGTTAAATTCATTAAGTGATTCGTTAAACATACGTTAAAGAATTAAGAGAATTTAAAGCATTTTACAAAATAAACAATTCATTATCAGTTAATTATAGGAAATATTATAAATTTGCCTTGTAATTTTAAAAAGTAACTTTTAGTATATTGTGGATGTCTTTAAATAGAAAGCTGGCAATAAAATATTAATTTTGGCAGTCTTATTTAGGACATAAATTAAAAAATCAATTCCGATTAAACTTCGGAACAAAATCTTGATAACATGAAAAAATATTTTTTATCCCTAGCAGTACTACTTTTTGTTGGAACAACTACTATTTCTGCACAAAGAATCGCAGTTGTTGACATTAATCAAGTGTTAGAAAGTTTACCAGAATACAAGCAAGCACAAAAAGACTTAGATAAGCAAGCAGCTACTTGGCGATCAGAAATTGCACAGGAATACGATGTGATTAAAAGTATGTATAACAAATACCAAGCAGAACAAGTCTTACTAAGTGATGAAGTAAGAAAACAAAGAGAGGAAGAAATTGTGAATAAAGAGAAATCAGTTAGAGAAATGCAGAAGCAAAGATTCGGTCCAGAAGGTGCATTATTCAAAAGAAGGTTAGCCTTGGTACAACCAATCCAAGATAAAGTTTATTCTGCAATTGAAGATTACGCCGATGCAAAGGAATTCGATTTTATTTTAGATAAAGGAAGTGCAACAGGCTTATTATTTGTAAATTCTAAATTCGATAAAACAGAAGATATTCTAGATAGAGTAAACTAGATTTTTTATTAAAAATGACATCAAACTGCGTAAAAGTTTTATTTTTGCGCATCCTATCAAAAATAGAAAACTACTTTTCAGTTAATCAAAAAAATTCAAAGATTCATGAAGCGGATAACAAAATTATTTATCTTAGTTCTAATGATGGCCGCAACGGCATTCAGTGCAGACGCACAAAAATTCGGTTACTTAAATTCTGCAGAAATTTTATCAGGCATGGCCGAAGTAAAACAAGCAAATTCTAGTATGGAGGCTTTACAAAAGCAACTACAGAAAAAAGGACAACAAATGGTACAAGCATACCAAACTAAATTACAAGATTTACAAAAGAAAGAACAGGCTGGAGAATTGTCGCCAAAGCAAATTGAAGATGAAGCAGCTAAACTAAAAGGAGAAGAAGAAAAGATGGGTAAATTCCAACAAGATATGGATTCTCAAATTAGAGAAAAGCAAAATACATTATTACAACCAATTTTTGATAGAGTCAATTCTGCTATTAAAGATGTGGCGAAAGAAAATGGCTATAGCTATGTTTTTGACCGTAACTCTGCTCAAGGAAGTACTATTCTTTATGCAGACGAAACGCAAGATGTTACGACCTTAGTAAAAGCTAAATTAGGATTATAAAAACGGTACACGGTTAACGGTATACGGCTGACGGTAAACTATCGGTTTCGCATAACAGTTAACTATAAAGTTTTTTTTATAATAACTAACGAGCCATTCAGTTAAATTACTGAATGGCTCGTTTTTATTTTAAAGTGCTGTATTTCTCTTTATAATCCATGTGTGTCCAACAAATAAACCAAAGTCGTCATAGAAGCTGCTCCTAATTCCAATTCTCGTTGATTGACTGCTTCAATTTTATCTGCTGCTGTATGATGATAATCAAAGTATCTTTGCGAATCTGGTCTAAAACCAAACAACAAACCTTTCTGACTTTTCAAGCGAGAAATATCTGCTCCTGAACCACCTTTTTGTAAATATAAACCATACGGTTCTACTAAAGGCAACCACTCCACCACTTTCTGAAATTTTTCTACAAAAATAGATTCGTGTCCATCTGCGGTAAAACCTCTTGGTGTAAAACCACCAGCATCAGACTCAATTGCACCTAAATGATATTCTCCATTCTTGTTCGATTCTTCCATATAAGCAATCGCTCCACCCTGCCCGTTTTCTTCGTTCATAAATAAGACACAACGAATCGTTCTTTTTGGTTGATAGTTTAGTCTTTTCAAAATTTGAATCACATCCATTGCATGCACGCAACCAGCACCATCATCATGCGCCCCTTGTCCAACATCCCAAGAATCTAAATGCCCGCCAACCAAGATAATTTCATCAGGGTGTGTACTGCCTTTAATTTCACCAATGACATTATAAGAAGGTTTATCCCCCATCATGCCGCAATTGGTTTTAACATAAACACTTGCTTTTCCCCTTTTAAGTGTCCTACTCAATTTTTCTGCGTCATTTGTACTAATGGCCAATCCTGGAATTTTAGCTACGCCTTCTTCGTACACCAAAGTACCTGTATGTGGAAAATCATCTAATTTAGTCGTCATTGACCGAACCAAGACCGCAACTGCCCCAAATTTTGCTGCTTTAGAAGCACCAAAAACTCGTTGGTCAACAGCTCCACCATAAGCATTAAAAGTTCGAATTTGTTTTGGGTTCATTGGCCGATTATAAAAAATAATTTTTCCTTGAACACCAGCTACGCCTAATTTCTCTACCTCTTCCAACCCTTGGACTTCAATCACTTCAGCAATAATACCATCATCGTTTGTTCCAATAGAATTTCCTAATGCCAAAGCATTCAAATCCATCGAGCCTAAGGCAGAATTGACAATTCGCACCGTCTCTTTATCGCCTCTATTCCAATGTGGCACAACACAAGGTTGCAGCCAAACTTTATCCATTCCCAAAGTATCCAGTACTTGTTTCGTATATTCTACCGCCGCCATAGACTGAGGCGAACCAGCCAAACGACCACCTATTTTAGTGGTTAAATGAGTTAACCAATCATAACATTGTCCATTAGTTAAGGCTTGGTCATAAATTTGGCGAATAAATAAAGCATCTTGATTTTCTTCCTGTGAGAAACTATTCAAAGAAATGGCTAATAAAAAGCAAATCGTTAAAAGAAATGGTCGTTTCATTATAAATATTTTAGCAAAAATGGTCAAAAATAGTAATTTTATTAAAAAAGAGGACAAAACGCTAAAAAAGTGACAAAAATTAACTAATGTAAAATTCAGAAATTAAATGGGAAAATAGATTTTTTTTCAAAATTAAATAAGGTTAACCCCTAAAATTCTAAATAAAGTTCTAAAATTGAAAACACATACTACTTAGTGTAACTCTTACACTAAAAAGAAGCCTTCATAAATTAGAATTTTCTAGATTTTTGAATTATTTTTGTAGTAGAAATAAAGATAAATACAACTGCTCAAAGTTGTCAAAATATAAAAAATTAATTTGGTTTTATTTGGTTAGGGCGAGGTAGTGTCATGAACACTACCTCTTTTTTTGTTTATTAATCTGCACGTCAATAGCTGTGTCCTCACATCGAATTTCATACTGTTTTTCTGGCTGCGTATAAACATTAATACTTTGATGCGTCGTCGCAAAAGTATTTTGTTCGATATAAGCAATTTGCCCAAACAGTTTTTCCTCAATATCATCACTCGCCCACTTCTGAGTTACGCCCGCTAAATAATAGTTGATAATTTTTTCCAAGCGATTGATTTGGTATAAATTTTCTCGATTCGGCGTATGTTCATCAGGTACTAATAAAATCAAATAATCTCTGGCGCGGCTGACTGCTACATTCAAAATATTTTGCCGATTCAAAAACATATTTGGACTCTTACTGATATTCAAAGGTGGATTTAATAGATTAATAATAATATCGCATTCATCTCCTTGGAAACTGTGAATTGTTCCACAGGAAATTTTTAATTTAGGTCGAAAAATATGTTGAGCAGCAATCACTTTATCCACCAACATTGCCTGTGCTTTATAAGGGCAAATCACGCCAATATTCCAGCCTTTTTTATCTGGGTTTTCTTTGATATTATGTTCATAAATCTGTTCTGCTAAATACTGAACTATTTCAGCCGTTAACAAGGCAGAATAAATATGGTAATGACTAGAATTAAGTCTTTGTGGTCGTAACAAAGTTTCTAGTTTAATAACTGGAAATCGAATAATATTGACTTCTTTTAAAGGCAGTTTTTCAATTTTTAGCGGTCGCCTATCTTTCGGCAACCGATGGTGGCGCAATTTTCCATCATAAGCCAAATGACTATAAATATAGCCTAAAGTAGCAATACTTCGATATTGGGTAATCAAATTATGAACAGGGAAGGGGTAGGGTTCTAATTGTTCCTTTTGCAACTCAGGATTAAAGCTTTGCAAATTGACCATAGTATAAATATTCTGCCCTTTCCATTCTTCCGCAAAAACGATGGGTTCAATTTGAAAGGGGTCGCCAGCAATGATAATTTCTGCTTTTGGCTGTTGATGAATAATAAACGTAATCATCGCCAAACTTATCATCGAAGCTTCGTCCACTAAAATAATATCCCATTCTATGTTTTTTAATTCATATTCCCAACGCCCCGAATTAAAACCATCATAAGGAAAACGAGTGGCAGTTGTTACCGCACAGAAATGTGGCTTGTCGCTAATATCAAACGTGCCATCTCTTAATAGACCTGCATTTTCTACGACACTATCGCCTGACGTACCAAAACGATACAGCCAAAACGGAGTTTCTGGCAAAAAGTCCAATATTTTCCGCACCAATACATCAGCCGATTTATTAGTAGGCGTTAACACCAAAATCTTTAATCGTTTTTCACCTAACATCGCAGGCATAATTTCTTCCCTCGCCAAATAAGTCGTTTTCCCTGTTCCTGGAGGACCAAAAATAAAGCGAATATTTTTGGGTAATAACTCCTTTAAATTATGCTCGTCTTCAAAAGGTAAGGCGTGAAAAGCTTTCAATAACTCCTCTAAGGTAAAAATGGTATTTTGAACTTCTAAGACAGCGCCTCGAATTTTCTTGAAATCAATCCCTTCTATTTCTTCTGGTGTTTTTAATTTTGCTCGTAAAGAAAAGTCTTTGATACTCACGACTTCTACAGCAATCGTTCGCCGTTCGTCTTCCAATTGCAATTTCAATTGAATATCACCCATATTTTCAATGGTCAATGGAATATAGCGAACTGGTTTTCGTAGCGTAATCGTCTTAGCAGTATTTTTTTCTTTTTCTACTTTTTCAAAAAAGATGCTGATACTTTTATCTTTATCCGTTTGGTCAAATGCCAATAAATATTCCAATTCTAATAAAGCCTTAAACCAAGCAAAAGAATACATCGGTGCTTCCTTGATAATAGATTTCAACTGTTCCACTTTCATCAATTCATCAATCTGGTCTTGTAACTCCCCTTCTAATTTTTGGCGTAATTGCTCTTGCTTTTCTATTAATTCTTCAGAGGATAAAAAGGCGGGATTAAATTCATCGGCATCTTTGGGCGTTATTGGTTTTGGCGTTTTCTTTTTAGGTTTTCGCTTCAACTTTTCTTCTACTTTTTCTTCCTTTTGCACTTGCCACTGTTGAAATTTAGCAAAATCTTCTAGCTTCAATCCTTTCTCTAATAATTGTCGCCCTAATTCAATCGCTTTCCGTTCTTCTGGTGTTAAAACCTCTAAGCGTTTTTCCGTCGATTGCGCAAATAATAATTCGACTAAAGGATGGTCTAAAGTTGCATTATAATCAGGGTATAATTGTTCTTTTTTAAGATTGACGGCACTCGTTAAATCCCCAACTTGATTCAATATCCAATCGTGACTTTTCAGCAGTCTTAGCCACAAAGCTTCCGTTTCTACTTCATGGGTGTCTTGCCACTCATAGCGATAAATTGCCTTTAGTGGAACATCTTTTTGTTGGTCTAAAAGCTGTGTCAAAACTTTCCATAATAAAATAGACTGTGGATAATCGAAGTATGCTTTATTTAAAAAATCAATCAAACCATCAATACCAAAATCGACCGTTTCTTCCCACATTGGATAACTCGCTCCAGGGGTCTTTTGCTGCATTAATTCTTTCTTCTCTGATTCTTCCAAAGTTTCGTCCATTGGAATAAATCGAGGCAATTTAGCCACACCCATTTTTTCAAAGAAACCAATGACTTTCTTTTTACCTAAAGCGGTTAGTAAATCTTCATAAAGTGACTCAACGGGCAGCCATAAAATTTCTTCAGCACCTTGAAAAAATTCATGCAATAACTCATTTTCAAAATAAACTTGATTCGGGCAAGCAGGAATAATACTTCCATCTTCATTCGATACCGCTTGTAAAATCGGCAAAGTACTTAATTGTGTTTCTAAAGCCTTCGCTTCTTCTGCATTACATTGCCAATAATGGGTAATTATCTTTTCCAATTCGACTAAAGAAGGTAAAATATCCTCCTTCGTTTTTTGGGCATTGATAAATTTTGGTAGAATATAATTTTCTAATTCATCTCGTAGAATGGGCGTACTTAAACCTAAATTTTCTAAAAAGGATTTAGCCAATTCATTTTCGGTTATACTATTTTTAACCGTCGGATAATCCGTTTTTAACTTCGTTGGTATATAGGCATTTGGCGTTCCATTTTGTAAATGGAAAGGCGTAACCATCTTTCCATTTTCTAAACGAACAATAGCTTTTTGTTTAGCCAATGCTTTGCTTCCCGACCAAAGCGACCGATGATTTTGCAACAATTCCGTATAAAAATAAATCAGCCAATCCTCACTTTGTTTTTCAAAAAAATCCAACTCCATCAAACGTAAAGCGGTTTCCCAATTTAGAATAGGCGATACCTCTTTTTGTATTAACGTATCCATCAGTAGCTGCCGAATGAATTGACCTAAAGTAGTTTGCCCCGTTAAATCAGGAAAAATCCAATTAGCGGTCTCTTGTTTAGTTAAATGTCTTAATTGGTCAATAGTCAATAATTGACGCAAAGATTGGCTCTCTGCCAAAAAAGCGTTTTCCAAAGCAGTGTGGCCATTGTCAATCGGAAAAATCGCCTGTTCTGGCTGTGTTAAAAAAGTGTATAATTGCTGATAAAAAGGAAAGAAAAACTGTCCTGTTTCTCCTTTAAAAAGGGTCGATTCTAAGGGTAATAATTGATAAAAATCCGTTTTCAAAAACCCCAAATCTTTGACTACAGTAAAACTTTGCGTAAGTAAGCCTGCTAATTTCTGAATTAATTCCTTATTCCAAGTTTCATCTAATTTAATCCCCTCCCGACTATCTGTTAATAAAAAAGGCGCATGGGTTAAAAACTGTAAATTGGTGGGTACTCTAGTGGGGAAAAAACAATGTGCCGCAAAGTTAGCAGCAGGAATAAACTGATGATTTTCGTTTTTTAAAAAGACTAAGCTATATTTTAATTTAGATGTTTCTTCTACTTCAGTCAATTGCAAAAACTGCTGCGTTTCCAATTTTTTGCCAACCTGCTTTAAGCATTTTACTTCCTGTACTAAAATGGTTTCCTTCGATATTTTCTTACTAATTTCTTTTTTATAAAAACCTGCGGTAAGTTCCGTTTCCCACTTAATTTCCTGTAAATGATTCAAAAAAAGTAAGGGAAACTTTAAAGCTTGCAAACGAATTTGAATTTCTTTTCGAGCAATAATTGAGGTTTTATCGGGATGGTTAAAGGGAAAGAAAAACAGCGTTTCTTCTGCCTTATCTTTCATTGGATGCTGCTGTTCCTCTAATAACTCCGGTACAATCAAATCTCGGATACAAAAACTAACATTAGGGTCGTAAATATGCGGCGTGGTGGTATATTGAAAAACCGACTTAAACCCAACGCCAAATTTTCCAATTTTATAGGTGGCTTCTTTTTTAGAAGAATCACCAATGGAAGTAATCGCATTGATATGTCCAGTTGGTGTTTGATTAGGCGCAGTCACCGTAAATGGCACCGTACCATTATGAATAAAATACAAGCCTTCTTCCCTCAATTTAAAGCGCACATAAGTCGCATTCACATCATCCGCATTTTGTAATAATTCATAGACAAAATGCGCTTTTTCAGAATATTTTTCGATAATGCTTTCTCGAATACCTCTCATCGAGGTTTTGTTGAGTAGACGTAGGCTGTCTTTGCGGTCAGCGGTGAGTTGTTGGAAGTGTTTTAAGTCGATTTTAGATAATGCCATAAAACTACTTTTTAGAATATTTATTAGCCAATTCTTGTAAATGTTTCATAGTTTTATATCGACTAAATTTAGGATATATTCCTAGTAAAATTGGTTCTCTCTCGGATCTTACCATTTCCCAATTAATCAACATAGCATTACAAAACTCCAAATTGTTCAAAACAGCTAAATCAACAATACTAGCATAATCCCTTTGATTACGATTCAGAGGTTTATCTGGATTTTTTTTTCGCCATTCTTTAGCAGTTTGACCAAACACGATTTGATTCAGCATATCAGCCTCTGAACTTCTAGACGGTAGTTGATTATAAATTTTCGGATGCGTCAATAATCTCTCTGGTAATTGGTCTCTTATAGCATCCATCATAAATTGAAAGTTACCTGCTACTAAATGCCGCTTTAGATTAAATGGATCTCCTAATTTGTCCTGTTCTGCTCTTTTTAATCTATCAAATTCTCTAATTAAATACAATTGAAATTTAGGTTCTAACCAATAACAAAAATGCATAGCAATATCTTTTTGAGCAAAAGCTCCTTGAGAATATTTGCCTCTTTTACCTGGTATAATACCAATCGCATTAGTTTTTTGTACCCATTTAAGTGAAGAGAGACGATATGCTCTTTTTCCTGATTCATTTTTAATTATGGTGAATTCACCATAATTAAAATTATCATTCTCTAATTGTTCCCATAGCCCCATATATTCAACTGTATTGTATTGCCTTAACCAGTCATTTATTAAACCATACCAATCGTCAGGGCTATATCCTCTAGCTATATCTTGAAGAGAAACATAGTAATATTTTTCAATTTGACGCAACCGCACCATGACGCCATTTAAGTTAATGTTTTGTTTTGGCATAATTTTTTATAGATAGATGGTTAGTTAAATTTTTAGAAACACACCGTATTTATAATTGCTTCAGCTTCTTCTTCAAGTAAATATGAGAAATATGTTTTTGTAAAAGCGTATTTTTTCCTTCCAAATTACTCAAATATAATAAAAACTGTTGTTCGTCCTGTGTTAGCCCCTTAATCATCATTTTGTTTTCTTTCGCAGAAGCAGTAGCAAAATTTTGATGTTTTTCAAAAGTCGTTTTATCTAATAAAAAAGGTTGAATTTTAGAAAAGGGTTGACGTAAATCTGCTAATACTTGAAAATGATTAATCGCTATATCTGTCCATAAATAAATCGTTTTTTCTGCTAACCATGCTAATTCTCCTAATACTTTTAAAGTAACTGTATTTCCAAAAATAATTAAACTTTCTGGATGATTCGGAAAGCGCAAAAAATTGAGTAAATCTGTACAAATAAAAATGGTTTTTACTTTCGGAGATTGTGCCTGCCAAGTACTCGTCGGTAAACTAATATCCTGCATTGACCAATCCACAAATACCGCTTCATCCAAAGTGCGCATTCGAATAATCGGTTCACTATATGATAAACCAAAGCGTTTTTCAAATTGATTAGCTTGTGGATTAATAGCTTCAACTGGTAAAATAGCCGTTAGAATGTCTGTTAAAATCGTGGTCTGGTTTTCTATAAAAGTGGTAGGTATATCCAACGGCAAAGCACGAGCGTACATTTTCGGTTGTGGATTATCCAAAAAATATTGCCCGACCTTTAAAATATGCTGCCAATGTGCTAAATGCTTGATGACTTTTAATGGATTTTCTTGCATCCAAGGCAAAACAGCAGGCAATAATTTCTGACTCTGCATCGCCACTTTCCGAAAGGCTAAAAATTCTTGCTCTTTCTCTATAAATTTTACATAATCTTCGACATTTTCAAAATATATATCATCAGGCATTGAAATCTCTCCTGCATGCCGAGTCTGTACCGCTTTCAAGGTAACGGTATAACCATAGCCCTTTTTATTTTTTGCGCCTTCTAATAATCTTTTTAAAGCAGGAAATAAAATGTCCATCGGCTGATTGGCTTTGCCTTTATTGCCTTTGATGTGCAATGGAAAAAAAGGAGTCCTAGTTAAGACAGCAGTGAGGAAGGCTTTGTAGTGGCGGAGGGCTTTTTTTTGTATGTCTTGTGGTGTTATCATTAAAAATCCTAACTTTAGGAAAATAAACTATTGAAAATGAAAGAAGAACAAATTAAAGAACAGTTATCTCTCCATTTTATTGGTGCAATAGCTAGCTTTAAAAATATAAAAGTAGTAAAACCTTTTGAAGATAATGGAGTTGACCTATTACTAAAAAAAGTAAAAGTAATTTCCTTTAAAGAAAAAATCAGGTATTTAGATTCTGGTGATATAATTGCTGTCCAAGTAAAATCTACCACAAAAAAAGGCATAATTGAATCGGAAAATAAAATAAAATTTGATTTAAGTGTAAAAAATTATAACGACCTAATTTTTAGAAAAATAGAGTTAGCATTAAAGAAAGTTGGAAACGTTCCGCTCATTTTAATTTTAGTGGTTTTACCGATTAATGTGTCAAAATGGTTAGAAGTTAATCAAAAAGAAGACTTCATCAAACTTGGAGGTAAAGCTTATTGGTATTATCCTACAAAAAATCACGAATACTCTAAAAATGAATATTCTCAACGAATCGAAATACCAAAAGAGAATGAGGTAGATTTGGATTTCTTTTCAAATATTTTTAATTTGTTTTAAAAAATAAAATACATGTTTAAATCAGCAAAAATAGATACTACTATTGCCTTCTTAAAATCAAAAGGCTGGAAGGTCAAAAAAAATAAGGGTTCTTTTTTTCGCTTAAATCCACCAAAAGAAATAAAGTCTAAAGATAATTTTTATTTTCGTATTCCTAAAAGTGACGAAGGAAGCGATTTTAAAGAATATATGACGCATTTAGTTTTTAGTATTGCTGAATTATATGAACTAAATAAATGGGATTTATTAGACCTATTATCTAAAAGTTTTCCACAAATTCAGAAAGACATCGAATATCAACAACAAGCATTAAAAATAAAACAGCAACTACTGGCGAATGCTTCTTAAGTTGGTAGTGCTATAATATTTTATAAACCCAATGTTTCTTATGGGGTTTACTTAGAAATAGCCTTACAAGTGTACCACTACCCTTAAGTTATATCATAAGAAGCAAAAACAAACATCCGTTGCCTTCATTCATCCGTTGGAAAACAAAACCAATTTACTCCCCTTCTCCTTCCCGAAAATCCTTCTTCCGCTGTTCATAAATATCCATAGGCATATCAAAAACCTCTGAATTTTTCTTTTCCTTATTCTGTACATAATGCACCGCATGAATATAAGGCTCTGCCAAATTAATTTTATCCAAAGGTGTAACGACCATCAATTGCAAATTCAATTGCTTGAATAATTCCATGGCATAAATTGAATTTTCAGGATCCACCTTACTAAAAGCCTCATCAACTACCGCAAAACGGAAAGATTTTCGCCGATTATTTTGACTCCGAATACCGAATTGGTAAGCAATGGCAGAAGCCAAAATAGTATAAGCCAATTTCGCTTTTTCTCCACCTGACAAGCTCTGACTATCCACATAATATTGGCGTTGGGCATCGTCGGCACGATAGCGTTCAATCGCAGCAAATTCTAACCAATTTCTTACATCCGTTACTTTTTTTCGCCAAGGCTCATTATTGGTTAATTCTTCAATAATTTTTTTAATGCGTTTAAAACTCTTTTCTAATTCCGCTTCATCTCCTTGAATTAATTTAGCGGGGTCAGGCATGGCATCTCGCATCATTTCTTTAAATTCTCTAACCGCAATTGACCTAGTTTTATGAATATCTAATTGGATATACGTTTGAGGATTACTATTGAAATGAATATCTTTTAAGGAGGAATTAATTTCGTCCACACTTTCTAAAATCGTGACTTCCTTATTTTCTAGCGAAGTTTTAAAATTGGCAATATCAAAAATCAAACGTTCATTCAACCAATCTTTAAATCGCTTCTGATATTTAGGTAAATCTTCTTGGCGAATCTTATCATACATCGCCTTAAATTCTGGCAAGTATTTATTATCCGGCTGAAAATTAATGGTATCTGAAGTCCAATTAGGGTACTTTTCTAAGACCTTTTGCGTAGGCGTAATAAATCGCTGCATCGCCAAAGATAATCGCTTTTCAACTTTGCTCAACTCCCTCGTTTTATCCATTCTTTGCTGCCCAATTTCTCTATTAACTTTACTTTCCGTTTTACCAATAGTGGAAACAATCAAGTTTTCTTCGGCAACTAGCTCATCTAATTTTGCTTGAAAAGGAGAAAAAGCGGTATTTTCTAATTGCCCTAAAATAGCTTCCGTTTCAGCTAATTGCTGTTGATAATTATCGAAACGATTTTGTAAGGTACTTTTTTGTTCAATCAAACGGTCTCTATCCGTATCCAAGCCTTCAATTTGATAAATCAAGGCTTTTAATTGCTTTTCTAATTCCTGTAATTGGTTAGAACTATTAACCAACGTTTCTTTCTCCGATTGATATTGTTTGACGTTTTTTAGGGCTGCCTTCCAATCAATTTCTCCGAATTGTTCAAAATTAATAAAGCGAGTCAATTGGTCTTTTCTTTGCGTTGTTCGCTGCCGACGTTGCTGATTACTTTTTAATGTTTGTTGGATTTGACGAATATCATCTCCAATGGAAGTTAATTCCGTTTTTAAAGCATTAACCGATGCCCGATTATCCCAACCTAAGATATGCCAACTGGTACTTTTATTTTCTACACTATCATCCCTTTCAAAATGGTTTTGGTTTTTCATTGTTCCTCTACCAGTTATACTTTGGCTATGTTGTAGTAATTGGCTATATCCTTTTTCAGCAATAAAATTATATTCATTGGCAATGGTATATTCCAGCCAATTTGTAAAAGCATGATTTTGTTTAATATCTAATTTCTGTAGAATACTCTTTTTAGCTACCTTGACTTTATCAAAAGGCATTTCGCCTACTTTCCTAAAGGTAATTTTTCCATTCAATTTTCCTTTATGCACATAAGTCAACACTGCTTCAAAATATGCTTCTGGTACTAAAAGGGTCATTCCTAGGGGCTGCAACACTTGTTCGATTGGTGTTTCCCATTCTTTTTCCGATGTTTTTATTTTAATTAATTCCGCCGCAAAAGGCAAAGTCGCTTCAGCAATATCCAATTTTGCTAAAATAGCGGCTCGAATCTGTACTTGTTTTAAAGGAATTCTATTCGTCCGTTTTTGCAAAGAAATTAACTCTTCTTCTAAATCATCCTCTTTTCGTTTTAAGCCATTTAACTGGATTTGAATATCCACTTCATCCGTCCTTAATTCCTCTAAAATCGTTTGACTGCTCGTAATTTCTTTTTTACTATCATTTAATGCCTTATAAAAAGTTTTTTCGTTGGGGTCAATTTTAAAATCTAGGGGATCTGCTAATTGATTATAGCGATTGGCTCGATTTTTTTGCTGTTCCTGTTCTCTTTGCGCTTGCTGAATTTGTTTGTCTAAATTTTGTACTTGCTCATAAACTTTATCCGTACTAATCGCCACTTGTAAATCCGTTCGCTGATTATTTTGTCGAGCAATTTCTTGGCGAATATCAACCAATTGGTTTTCTCTTTTGAGAATATCGTTCTTTAAAGACTTTATAGATTCATTTAGGAGTGCTTTTTTCTTTTTGGCAAAAAAGGGCGTAATGCTATCTTGCAATTGCATTATCTCCTTAACCTCTTTTTCTAATTGGTGAAAAGTCGCCCCATTTTCTACAATTGGCTGTAATAAATTAGCCTGTTCTCTTGCTTTTTCAATTGCTTGATGCGCACTCAATAAATTCTCATAATGCTCTCGAAGGTTCAAAAATTCTGCTTCAGCATCATGTTCTTCCAACATATTGGTCCGAATAAAATCATTGAGATTTCCCAATACTTTAATCCCTACCGTTTGTGCAAATAAGGTCAAAGCCTTGGCTGATTTTAAACCAAATTTCTTTGCAAAAACTTGTTGATATTTAGTAAAACTATCAAAAGATTCTGCCTGTGTCGTTTTCTTCAATCGCTTTTTCCAAACACCACCTGTATCTAAAGGAATAAAATTTTCTTCAACCGTCAAGGCAGTTGGTGCAATAAAATAGGCTTTCTTCAAATCATTATTAGAAAACCAAAATACCTGCGCCAAGGAACAATAATCTTTTGTTGCAGGATTATAAAATACACCTAATAAAATAGAAAAATCATCTTTGGTTCTTAAATGCTTCGTCTTCGCTGCCAAGCCACTTTCACTTTGTACCGTGACATACGCCCCTAAAGTATAAGTTTTTTCGTTCCGTTCTCGCTTACTTGTCGTCCCAGAAGATTGGTTATAATGCCGTTTCCCTGGTGGCACTAATAAGGTAATAATGGCATCCACCAACGTCGTTTTCCCAGAACCATTTGCCCCAGTCAATAAGGAGTTTTTACAATTCGGTTTCAATCGCCAAATCTTTTGGTCAAACGTCCCCCAATTATAGATTTCTATATACTGCAAACGGTATCCTCCTGCTTCTGTTGTGCCGTTTTTCTTGCTCATATTTTATTGCGTTTTGGTCGTTTATTTCTTAGTAAAAATTACTTTTTTTTATTAAATCCTAAAAGCGCTTTCATCTGTTCTTTTCTCATAAATTTCTGCATTGCTTTTTCATCACTCATATCTATTCCAGAATTAATAGCTTTCATCATAAATGTTTTAGCTGGTCCCCAAGTTGAACTATTCTGTGAATTTTCTAGAATTTTATCTTTAACCTTCGTTACTAATTGTTGTTAAAGTTTTTGTCCCTAAATATCTTCGTTCCTGCAAGAATTTAAAATAAGCTAAAAGTACATCTCCATAAATTTCAAAAACTTCTTTCTCTGCACTAATTTTAGTCGGCACATAATGTAATAGAACCTCTTTTGTAGCACGTAAATTCCATTTTTGTGGAGTTCTATCTTGATAATCGTACATATAATTAAGGAAAGTTTCTAAAATAAAATCAGTATGATGCCGATGGTTTTTATTCATGTTTTTATAGGCATCATCCCGTTGAAAATGCCTTATCCATTTAGAATAATCTCTCCGAAATTTTGGGATGCCATTTTTCTTATCTATCTTTTCTATAAGCAAATCTTGAGTTTTTTCTACCTCTTTTTCCTCATCTCTTGGTTCACTAAGTACTATATCTTCAAATGGCACAAATAAAAGATGTGGGTCTTCTTCTCTTTCAATATATATATCCAGAATCTCTTGATTAAGTCCCTTTAAAGTGATAGAATCTAATTCTAGTTGAATACCTACTTTCTCTATTTCAAATATTCTTCCATGCCAATCACTAATATCAATGTCTAATAAACCATGTTTAGTACCGTTTTTAAATTTAACAACATCTCCTAATTTAAAATTATGCTCAATTTCTTTTTTAATTTTCTTCCAAAACATATTTTTTAAATTTTAATATATCAACTAAGCCCCCTTCAACTTCGTCTTAATCTCCTCCAATTTCTCATTATTAATTTTTGCCTTAATAATCCGCCGTACTTCAAAAGTTTTCACATTCTCTTCATACCCTTTTACCACTCGCTCTTTTAAAAAACCTAATTTGACTACCGCATTAATATACACTTCAAATCGGTCTAATAATTTCACTTTATCTGCCTTATCTTCAAAGAATAATTCGATACGTTCTTTTAGATCTTTATTGGTAATAAACAGCGTTCGAGAATCCGTATTCTGTACATCAAATTCCTCTAAAGCTTCTCGAATGACGACCAGTAAAAGAGAGACTTCATAAGACAAAGGCATTCTACTAGCAAGCCTTGGTACTTTCTGTCCTTCCATTTCGTCGGGCTGACTAATGAAGGCAAATCCATCTTGTTCGTTGAGCATTAATGCTACGCCAATTGTCGCAAAATAGGCTCGAATTGGTCGTTGGTAAGTAATCAGGTCTTGCCAAGCTTTTCGGTCTTCGTCATAAATGACATTTTGGAATAACTTGACGATAAGATGGGCATAAGGTGGTATGGTTGTAGTCTTTTCCATTTTTATTATTTATGTAGCTTAGGTTTCTAGCCTGAGTAGCTAGTCAGCGTCTATGGCTACTCAGGCTAGAAGCCTAAGCTACTGAATTAGCGTACAAAAGTAACTTGTGGCAAATGAATTTCTTTTTTAGCAGAAACTAGTTCTTCATCTAAAATCCAAGGAATCAATTCTTTTTTATCGTCGTTAATCAGATGCTTTTTGGAGGTAGCTGCAATTGAAAAATAAGTCAATACTTCTGCCAAACCATTTTCAATCGGGTATTTTCTAACGACTTCTGCCAGCGTAATTTTTGCATTATTTTTTAATAAATCAGCAATATTCGTTTCTAATTCTTGCCGATTCATTTCAAATTGGTCAAATAATACGCCTAAATTAGCAGATTCTAACTGCGTACTACCAATCTCAGTTGGCTGATTTTTAAACGTCGCTTTTTGTGGCGGATTTCCAATAGGGCGGTCAAAAGACATATCAATTTGCGGCAAGCCTTCGATATAGATAAAATCTTTTTTACCGTGAAATTTACCGATTTTACGAACGGCTAAATTTTTAATTTCTCTAATAATTTCAATCGCTCGCCGCCGTTCTACTAAGTTCTGTTCCGCTAAAATACGGCTCAATTTCTCGGCTAAAAGGTGATTACTGTCAATTACTTTCTGTCCTGCATTATGAAGGTAAATTTTTATTTTCTTTAAAAAATTATCTGCATAATCAATATTCTTGTCTTTAAGCAAATTATAGGTATAATGAATCATTTCCATCAATTCATCCTGCTTATTATCTGCAATTAGAAATTGCCAAAAAGCATAAAAACTTTTACCTTGGTCAGAACCTTTTAACTGTTCCGTTGCATCTAAAGTATACCCTAAAATTTGCCCTCGATTAACGCCTTCTTTCGTTTGTTGGCGATAAATATTTAAACTAATGTCTTTAAAATTATGTTCGACTTCCTTGAAATCAGATAATAATTCTCTTGCTGTTTTAGTGATATTATAAAATCGTTCTTTGATTTGCGTATCATTAAAAGTCTCAACTCTACCTGATTTTTTAATCGCATTTATTTCTTTGGTCAACGCTTTCTTCTTCTTCTCCAATTCCTTAATTCTCCGTTTTGGGTCAGCCGAAGTGTTATCTATCAATTCTCTTAACTGTCGGTAAATATTCAAAAACCGAGATTCTGTACCGACAAATTCTCGTCTTTGCAAGTTTTCCATCCATTGAAAAGACTTTTCTGTATGAGTCGTTAATTCCACGATAGGTTCCCCTTGATCATCAGGATAGCGCTTCAAAAAACGATGTTCTTCATTGCACCAATTATCCAAAAATTTCCGAGCCATCACCAATGCATCCTTGTCGTCAATTTCTATTAACTCTCGGTCTTCTAAAGCTTCAATATGTTCTGCTAAATGGCTAATTAATTCGTAGGCAGGCAGGGTAATTCGATTACTCGCTTTAAATTCTTCGTAGAGAAAACTAATAATTAAAGGTGCGTTTTTGGAACGCATTAGCTTAACGGTAGGCGAAAAAGACAAAAGCCTTTTTATCTCTTCATGCTGCATTATGGATGTACTTTTCTCTATCAAAATCAAATAATGCCTAAAGTTAATAGAATTCTTTTGAGTGGGCAAAAATCACGGTGCTAAAACACCATAATTTTGAAAATCATAGTGTTTTAAAACGTTACCGTAAAGAATTGGCTACCTTTGAATAAAATTTTAAATAATGGAATTAGAATGGTATCATTATGCAATTGCTATTTTTGGAGGATTTGCCGCAGGCGTGATTAATACCTTAGCAGGAAGTGGGTCCGCAATAACCTTGACAATTTTAACAGAGGTACTAGGATTACCTGGTAATATGGCGAACGGAACCAATCGAGTGGGGGTATTAACCGCTGGTATAGCAAGCACTTATGCCTTTCATAAAAATGGAAAATTGGATATAACTAAAAGTAGTCGGTATACCATTCCTACAATTATTGGTGCGATAGCAGGTATTCTATTAGCAGTTTGGGTAAGCAATGAGCAATTCAAAACTGTTTTTCAATATTTAATGATTTTAATGTTATTCATCATTTTAATCAAACCTAAAAGATGGTTGCAAGAAACAAGTGATATAGATGCTTTGCCATTGTGGGTGGTGATTCCTGTTTTTTTAGCCTTAGGTTTTTATGGTGGTTTTATCCAAATGGGAATGGGTGTTTTTTATTTGGCGTCTATGGTTTTAGTCGCTAAATATAATATCATTGATGGAAATGCGGTCAAGGCTTTTGTGGTAGCAGTTTATACCATTATCGCCGTTGCTATTTTTCAATATAAAGGATTAATTGATTGGCAATTGGGCAGTATCTTAGCAATTGGGCAAACAGCAGGTGGTTGGTTGACTGCCAATTATGCTTCTAAATATAAGGATGCAGGAATATGGGCTTATCGCCTATTAGTGGTGATGGTTATTTGGGCAATTTTGAAATTATTTGGTTTATTTTAGTAGTGTGTATCGTGTATGTGACGTCGAATGAATTCGACGGTTTATGTACATAATAATTATTCTTTTGGACTATGTGGGTCAATACTTTCTGGATTTATACCTTCTGGCCTCACGCCTGTAATCACAGAATCTGTAGCCGCTACATCTTCGGCAGAAAGTTTTACGCCACTTGCTGTCGTTGCTGCCACATTATTAGTTTCAACAGTAGTAGCATCCTCGGTTATATCCGAAGATTTATCTTCGAGTTCATCAATTGCAAAAAAGCTTCGCTGAAATAAAATAATGTTTAATACGCCAATCGTGATAGACGTATCCGCTAAATTAAATACAGGTCGAAAAAACTCAAAGTGTTCTCCGCCCCACATAGGAAACCACTCAGGAAATTTCCCTTCCAGAAGTGGAAAATGCAACATATCCACAACTTTGCCATGTAGGAAATTAGCATAGCCACCACCTTCAGGCATAAATTCTGCCAAACCACCATGGTATTCAGAAGCAGAAAAAAGCAATCCATAAAAGGCACTATCTAAAATATTCCCTAGCGCACCCGCTAGAATCAAAGCAAAACTAATGAGCAAGCCAAAAGAAACTTTCATTTTAATCAATTCTCCAATATAATAAATCAGAAAAAAGACAGCACCAATTCTAAATAAACTCAAGGCTAATTTTCCATAATCTCCGCCTAACTCTATCCCAAAGGCCATCCCTGGGTTCTCCACAAAATGAATTCTAGCCCAATCAAAACCAAGTAGGTTAAAATATTCACCATATTCCATACTGGTTTTCACCCAAATCTTTAAAGATTGGTCTAAAAAAAGCACTAATAAAACAATGATAATAATGATATAGGAACGCTTCAAATCTATATTTTTTATAATGATTTCTGGATTGAGTTAACAAAGGTACAAATAACCCTAAGACCCTATGGCGTTAGCACTAAAAAAATAGTGATTACACAACACGATTGTATAATCACTATTTTTATAATTAGTTGAATAATCGCTATATTTTAACGATTATTTATCTCGCTTGTTTTGCGTGGATGCTTAAAGTAGCATGAGGAACAGCTTTTAATCGGCCCTTCGATATTAATTTTCCTGTTACACGACAAACACCATACACTTTATTCTGAATTCTTAGCAAGGCATTTTCTAAATGATGAATATGCTTTCTTTGTCGAGCGGCTAAAGTGTTCATTCTTTCCACTTCTACCGTCCCATTTCCGTCATCCAATCCTTTAATCTTGGTACTCTGATTTTCATTAATCTCACCTAATTGGGTTAAATAAAAGTTTAATTGCTCTTTAGCTTTAACCAATTTATTCTCGATTAAAATTTTAAATTCCTCCAATTCATCATCGGAATATCTAGTTTTTTCTTCATTAGGATTCATAAGCAGACTAAGTTTATGGTTATAACGGCTTTTACCAAACCAAAATCAATAATTATTCCTTTTCCCCATTTTTAAGTGGGTACAACAAAATTCCTGCAAAATTAATGCTTTTTCACTTTTTCAACTAAAATTAAACTGCTATAGTTCAATATTTCTGTAAAATTTAAAGGTTTTATTCCTATAATCCTATTTCTGTACTCAAATTCATTTAAAATAAAGTTTATCTGTATTTCTTCTACCGAACTTTCTCCCTACTTTTGTAGTCAATTAATAATGCTGACAATGCTTCATCCATCCAAGGATTCTAGTATTATTAATATTTTCATACCAATTCATAATTAGATGCAGCGATTAGATTTAGATGATTACTCCATTTTTGTAGGAGATATATTTCCTGCTTTAAAGGCTTTTTTAAAAGAAAAAAACTATCCTCGGACCGTATTGATTGTCGATGATAATACGGAAAAATATTGTTTGCCAATTTTGAAAAAGCATATTGATATTTCTGATTTCCTATTGATTACCGTACCAGAAGGAGAATTGAATAAAAATATCCATACTGCTCAGTTAATTTGGCAACAAATGATGGATAATGGTATTGGTCGAAGAGACTTATGTATCAATTTAGGCGGTGGTGTGATAGGAGATATGGGAGGCTTTGCCGCAAGCACTTACAAAAGAGGAATCGATTTCATTCAAATTCCAACGACTTTACTCTCACAAGTAGATGCGTCTATCGGTGGCAAGCTAGGCATTGATTTTAATGAAGTAAAAAATAGTGTGGGGGTTTTTGAAAATCCTAAAGCAGTATTTGTTGACCCAATTTTCCATAACACTTTACCCAAAGGGGAATTGCGAAGTGGCTTTGCCGAAATAGTCAAACATAGTTTAATTGAAAATAAAAGCCAATGGGAACGAATTCAAAAAATTGACCATTTAGACAATATAGATTGGGTGAGTTTTTTAGCGCCTTCTTTAAAAATAAAGCAACGTATTGTAGAAATCGACCCTTTTGAAGCTGGTTTGCGAAAAGCTTTAAATTTTGGACATACCATCGGTCACGCCATTGAAAGTGATTTACTAGAAACACCGAATCGACTATTGCACGGAGAAGCTATTGCTATTGGGATGATTTGTGAGTCTTATATTGCCCATAAAGTATCTAGTTTGGCTTCGGCAGATTTAACCGTGATCACTGATTTTTTTATAAAAATTTATGGCAAAGTTGAGTTAACTCGTGACGCTTATCCTAAGTTAATCCGTCTAATGAAAAAGGATAAGAAGAATGAAAAAGACGAAATTAACTTTACTTTATTAGAAGCACCAGGGAAAGCAATTATCAATCAGACCTGTAATCAAACATTAATTATAGAAAGTTTGGATTATTATAGGAATATTGAAGTAGAAAAAGGCGTTATGAGTTAAAAGTCGCTTCAGACTATCCTTACAAACCATATCTTTGTATATTGAGACTGTATTCAGTTATTGCTTATCCATTATCGGTTAGAAACTGTAACGGATAAGCAACAGCGAACAATCGAATATACTATGAGGCTTTAGAATTCAATCTATTTTAAATGCAAACTACCAATAATAAAACGAGCGAAGAAATCCGCTTAGAAAGACGACCTACCTATAAAAAAATTATCATCGGACTTTGGTGTGCTTTGATTGCAGGCCTATTAGGTTTTGCGGCCTTAATGACCGTTGCCTCTTATGGTAAAATACCTTCTTTTGATAGTTTAGAAAATCCTAAAAACAATTTTGCCTCTGTTGTTTTCACAGCAGACGGTAGTACCTTAGGTGCAGGATATTTTCGAGAAAATCGAGTACCTGTTGCGTACGAAGAAATTTCACCTAATGTCACAAAAGCTTTGATTGCCACTGAAGACGAACGGTATAATGAGCATTCTGGGATAGATTTTAAAGCATTATTGCGAGTACTCTTCAAAACAGTTGCTGGAGGAGACCAAAGTTCAGGCGGAGGTAGTACCATTACCCAACAATTAGCTAAATTGCTGTTCACTCAGCAAACAGCTAAGAATCTTGGAGAAAGAGGCATTCAAAAATTAAGAGAGTGGGTCACAGCCTTAAAATTAGAACGGACTTATACCAAGGAAGAAATAATGGCCATGTATCTTAATGAATTTGAATTTATTAATGGTGCATTTGGAATAAAGGGAGCAGCAGAAACTTATTTTGGAGAACAACAAGACTCACTAAATATCCAACAAGCAGCCATGATAGTTGGCATGTTAAAAAATCCTTCTTATTATAATCCTGTTAGGCGTCCTGAAAAAACAAAAAACAGAAGAGAAGTTGTATTGAAACAAATGCAAAGGGCTGGCTTATTAACCGAAGTAGCCTACGACTCTATTCGAGTGCTTCCGCTTGGCTTAAAATTTAATCGCCGAACTTATCGAGACGGTCTAGCACCTCACTTTAGAATAGTTTTAAGAAATCAGTTAATGGCTATTCTAAAATCTGAAAACTCAGAAAAAAAGGCAGACGGTAGCAATTACGATATTTTTGTTGATGGTCTAAAAATCTATACTACGCTTGACCCAAAAATACAAGCACACGCAGAAGCAGCAGCGGTAGAACACATGCAGCAATTACAAAAAACCTTCTTTAAAGAGTGGAGAAAGTCAGACCCTTGGACTTATGTAGAAGAAAAGGAGGATTGGGATAAGGATCCGGAGTTTGACAAAGAAGCAGAAAAAAAGCGTTTATTAAACATTCGTCAAAATGTATTAAAACGCTTGATTAGAGAAACTGATTTATACGTCTCCTTAAAGAAAAAACACATCGGAAAATCTTTAGCGGCCTTAAAACGAGATTTTCCAGATATTCGACTAAGAGATAGTGATTTAGAACGAATGCTTAATTCTAATAAGAGCATTACCACTTTAATTAGTGAAAACAGAATTTCCGCCAAGCAAGCATCCAATTATCGGAAGATAATGAAAAATCCTAATTGGAAAAACGTTGAAAAATATTGGCCAGACTTTCAGAAAGATGTCAAAGCATCTTTTGAAAAGCCCACTGAAATGAAAGTATTTGCTTATAACGAGCAAATGGAGAAGGATACCGTAATGACACCACTAGAGGCGATTAAATATAATCGAATGTTTCTACAAATTGGTTCCATGGCAGTTGACCCAATTACAGGGCATGTAAAAGCTTGGGTAGGAGGTGTTAATCATAAATATTTCCAATATGACCACGTTACTTCCATTCGACAAGTAGGTTCTACTTTCAAACCATTTGTCTATGCGACTGCTATTCAAAATCAAGGTTTTTCTCCTTGTATGGAAGTATTAGATGTACAACATACGGTAAAAGTAGGCGAAGGAAGTTTCATTTTGGGCGAAGATTGGAGTCCAGCTAACTTTAGCCCATTCACCAATAAATGGGTAACCTTACAAGAAGGACTAAAAAGGTCACTAAACTCTGTTTCTGTTTGGTTAATGAAAGAGTTAGGTAGTCCAAAGCCAGTGGTAAATATTGTCTCTCGGATGGGTATTGATACAAAGTCAACATATTCTAACGGTCAGAAAAGAATTTTACCAGTTCCATCTTTAGCCTTAGGCGCAACGGATTTATCGGTTAAAGAAATGACTGGAGCTTATACTGTTTTTGCCAATAATGGTATTTACAACAAACCAACTTTTATCACGAGAATTGAAGATAGAAATGGTCGGGTTATTTATGAAGATGAAGCATTAGAACGAAAAGCATTAGACGCTACTGCAAATTATGTAATGGTAGAAATGTTAAGAAACGCAGCTAAAGGCAAAAGGGATTTTCATAAAATTAAAAGCCAAGCAGGTGGAAAAACAGGCACAACCAATGACCACGTTGATGGTTGGTTCATGGGTATCACACCAAATCTAGTTGTTGGAACTTGGGTAGGGGGCGAAGACCAATGGATTCGTTTTAAAAATAAATCTTTAGGTCAAGGTGGAAAAATGGCTTATCCATTTTTTGCTAAGTTGATGCTCAAAATTGAAGCAGATAAAGAACTAAACTTTGATACAAAGGCTACCTTTTTCAAACCACCAGGAGAATTGGGTATAGAATTAGATTGTAGCAAATATCAAAATACAGGAGATGCAGTTAATTTTGACGATGATGAAGCAGAAGACGACGGCTTTTTTGATGATATTTATGGAGATGAAGTAGAAGCTGACTCTTTGGGGTTTCAATAAGAAGTAAGGGATGAGGAAAATAATAACCTACCAGCCTGACGGATTCTTTTTACTTTTAGCTGCGTTAAAATTATTCAACGTAGCAACGGCTATGCTGAATAATTTTGCCTTGCTAAAAGAAAAAATAACCTCGTCATTTCTGGTAGATTATTTATTGCCTCATCCCTAGTGAGTAATAAAATTATGGTATATGGCATATAGTGACTTTACTTTCAAAAGATTGAAAAAAGAATTTGGAATAAGTAATAAAGTTGAAAATCTATTTACGGACATACAACCAGTAAGTATTAGTAAAGATTTAGAAAAAGATTTAGCTTTAGGCG
>JBGCFJ010000911.1:0-2965 GCA_045106885.1 Saprospiraceae bacterium | reverse complement strand
TGTTTATATGTATAAAAAAGATGATGGAAGACCAGAGGTAATCACAAAAGATTCTGACATTCAAGTAAAAACTTTAGTATCCACCTATCACAAAATTCAAAGGCTAACAGGTACTTTCGTAAAAGATGGAAAAACAGGATTAAGGCTATTTTCCGAAAATGAATGTAAGGCAATTATGGGCTTTCCTAAAGATTTTAAGATTCCTGTATCCAGAACACAAATGTATCGGCAAATGGGTAATTCTGTTGCTATTCCAGTAGTTCAAGCAATCGCTAAATCAATAGTTAATACTTTGGATAAGTACCATTTAAATGCCCCAAAAGAAGTAATAAATAAATCAGAATCTATTGAAGCGGTAGTATAGAAATTATTCCACCAAAGTCAAATCCCCACTATAAACCACCGTCTCCCCATCAATAAAAGTAATGCGTACCAACCAAACAAAAACGCTAGGATTCATTTTTTGTCCTCTATGATGCCCATCCCAACCTTTTAGTTCCTCATTTAAAACTAAATCATTCGTCTCATAGACTAATTCTCCCCAACGGGAATAAATTTGTAATACATCGACATTGGCAACATTTGGGTTACCAAAGATAGTAAACCCATCATTTAAGCCATCTGAATTGGGACTAAATACATTCGGTGCAAAAATATAGCGTTCATTAGAAACCACTACATTTATTTGAATTGTAGTCGCACAATTATCCATAGACGTAACGGTCAAGGTATAAGTAGTCGTTTGTACAGGATTAGCGACTACATCTAGGCAATCTTCACACGATAAGTAGGTGGTATCTTCCCATATAATCGTTTGTGCTGTACCTGAACTTCCTATATTTAAATCATAGCTCTCCCCCAAATTTATCAAGACATCGGATTCATAATCTAAGACCAATATTTCTGGCGCAATTATTAGTAAATTAGTATCTATTTGGCAACCATTGGCATCTATTGCTTGAAGGATATAGTCTCCTGCTGACAGATTTTTAAAATTCATCTCATCAGAAAATTGATTGATACCATCAAGGCGAAATTCATAAGGGCTCGTACCACCTTCCATCGCCGAAACGCTAATAATTCCAGCCATTAAATCTTCACAAACAGGGTTTTCAATGGTAGCGGCTAAATTTAATGGTGGAGGTGCGGATAGTTGCTGACTAGTAGTGAATGGGCAATTAAAATCATCGGTAATCGTAAGAGTATAATTGCCTGCGCTTAAATTTTCTATTCGATTAGTTGTCTCTCCATTACTCCAAGCATAGCGATAAGGAGGTAATCCACCCGACGGGTTAATCTGTAAAAACGCCGTTGTATCTCCTTGGCAAGCTAAATGATTATTACCAATTAAATCAGGGGTTATCCACTCGGCAGTAATGATTTCTGGGCGAAAAATTTCTATTTCCAAAATAGCTTCTTGCCCATTTCTATCCGTTACTGTTACAATATATAAACCACCTGGCAAACCTTCTTCGACGACTTCTTCCTGTAAATTTAGGTTAACCCCTTCCCCACTCCACAAGGAATCTTCGGAAGTCCATTGATACCTAAAAGGTGCTTGTCCTTTGATTAACATAAAAGAGAATTCTCCTGTATTTCCACCACAAATAATCGTGTCGGCATCTTGCACGGAATTAATCTCACAATCCAAAGCAGTCAAGGTATATTGAACGATGCTATCACACCCCAAAGCACTCGTAAATCGTTCTCGATATCTACCTCCTTTGGTGACTGCAAAGTTCTCAAAAGTAAAGGCTTCTCCCTGACAGAAAAAAGTATCTACAGACGAGCGAATAGTATCAGGTATCAATAAATCTAAGGTAATCATACTATCACAACCAACACTATTGACAAACATAAAATTATATAAACCACTCACAAATACTTTATTCCCCAAATCATCGGCATAACTTTCTCCCGCACATAATTGCATTTGAGCAGTTTCGGGATTAGGGCCTCCTTCTATCGTCAAAATGGTGGTGACCGAACTATCACAGCCACGGGTCGTAATAAATTGTTGGGTATAAGTTCCTGATGCTGTAATGAATTCACCATTGACCATAAAGGGTTCGCCCCAACAAATGGATTTAGTAAAGGTCGTATCTTTTGTTGGCATCACCTCCAAATCTAACACAATAATACTATCACAATTATTAGCAGTTACAGAAAATAAAGTATCTGTATAAATACCTGTTTGAGTATATGCTATGTTATTCAATAAATAACTACTTCCTTCGCAAATGGTCGTTTCTACGCTATTAATATTTTCTTCTATTATTAATGCCAATTGAAAATTATCAATACAGCCATCAGGTGCGGTATAAGTCAAATCAAAATTTCCACCTTGCCAAAAAGTATTTGGACCTATCTCAAAAGGTAAATCTTTCAAACATAGTTTTCTATTTAAACTTCCTGTACAAATCTCCGCGGCAATTCCCTCATCGTCAATGATAAGCGTGTCTGGTTCACCGTCAAGCGTTAAAGTGAGTAAAACAATACTATCACAGCCCATTTCGGATTGAAAAATAAATTCGTAGTTTCCTGCTAGATTTACTACATTTTTCCCAATAATAATGCCTTCCTCAGGAGTTATTGTTCTAGTAATCGTGGTTGTCATGACTTCTCCAACAGTTAAATCTACGATGACCAAACTATCACAACCTTTAACGCTCGTATAATTATAGTCATAAATACCTGTTTCGGATAATAATTCTCCTTCATAATTAAAAGGACTTCCTGCGCAAGCAGTTCTCGTTAGATAAGTAATAATTTCACTTTCAATCCGAAAATCTAATAGGGTCAAAGTCGCTTTTCCTTCGTTATTTATTCCATCAAATTGATATAATCCACTCTCTGATAATACCGTATCAATTCCAACAGGTGTATAAGATTCTCCCGCACAAACGCTTACGGGAGACAAGGTATCAATGATTAATTCAGCTACCCTTAAATTGATATAAACCAT
>JBGCFJ010000910.1:0-2197 GCA_045106885.1 Saprospiraceae bacterium | reverse complement strand
ACGTGGATAATACCTTAAAGTTTATGGTGGTAGAAAAGCAAGCACCACATCGAGTTTTAGTAGAACGAAAGAAGGGGAAAGAGCAACCTAGATTATTGAATAAGAAGGCGGTATTGCCTTTGAAATTGCCGAAGGAATTGTGGCAGTTTACTAAGTTTTTTGTGGATGACCCTGGGTATTTGAAGGAGATTTGAGTGACAGGTTTGCTAAATTTTCAGAATTTAGTAAATCTAATTTTTTAGCTGCGAAAGATTTAACAAATTTGTTAATTAAACTGCGAGTGGAAAAGATTGGATTAGCACCTGTTTCTCATCATCAGAAAAGTGGGTAAAATTGTCTTTAACAAATGAAGCGAAATGTTGGCAAACATAGAAATAAACAAAAGAATAAGGAGTCGAAACAATAGATTTTGCACTAAATTTCTCTAGGAGCATTTTAATATACGCTTGTAAAGTTATCAGGTCGATAAATTTTTCTTTAAATCCACGAAAAAACAAATCAATAATTTCTTTAAAATCGTCTATGATTTTTTTTCTCTCGAAAATCAAATTTCCTCGATTTAAATCATAGGTATCAATAGAAGCCTTTCCTTTTCCATTTTGACCATCTAAAGCAGTTAACCGTCCATTCCATTCTAATTGTAGGAAATTAGTAGGTTCATCAATTTCTGGGTGTAGTAATAAAGGCAATTCATTTAGTAAATAGGGATTATTTGCTTTACATTTATCAAAGTCTAATTTTCCTAAAGGAATCAAAGGAGGATTAGTTACTCGATTATTAGCAACAGGAAACTTATTCATTTTACCAGCTCCTGTATTACAAGCACGGCAAGCAGGTAATAGATTAGTCCATTCATAACAAAGCCAGTAATAGCCATGTTTGTTTTTTTGAGGACCAGTTACACCTTTTTTTGGTCGAAAATGTTCTACATCAGGAGTGTATTCTTTTATTTCACAATAAGCACATTTATTATGGAATAAACGACGGAGCAAATATCTTACTTCAAATTCTTCCTTACCATAATAACGGTCGCCTTTATCATTGATAGTAATTTTGTCTCCTTTATAAATACTTGCCGAAATACTATCTAAATCTTGATAAATTGCAATTCGTTTTTGTTCTGCTTTAGCATTTAATAAAGAGGACGGTGGGTTATTGATGTCTTTGGTTGTAATGAGTCGCATTTACTACTTCTTTTTAAGCAATTCTCTAAGTTGATTTTGTTTATCTACAGGTAATTCTTCCAAAAAGCTTTTTTCTAATTGTTCATTAAAAGCAATTTCTGTAAAGGTGTCTTCAGTATGAATATTTTGATTAGCTTTGAAACGGCTTGAAAATAAATCTGCATAAGCAAAAATAGGTGAGTTGAGTAGCAAATTAGGAGTTAACTTATGAATTGCATCTTCTAAATGTTTAATTCGTTCAACGGTTATTCCAGTTTCTTTAGAACGATTAACGGTCAAAAATACACTCCCTTTTGGCGCACCTAAAAATGGAATGGGGCTATGCGTAGAAGCAATGAATTGAATTTTTGGAAAGTGCTTTGTTAATATCTGTGGCAATCTTTTTTGCCATTTTGGATGAAAATGTAAGTCTAATTCGTCTATGATGACAATGCCTTCTAATTCTTTTGGGTCTAAAATTTCTGGTTGGGTACGGAATAGTTTTAGTATCATATCACCAACCATAGCTATTAGGCTTCTATAGCCTGATGCTAGTTGGTGTAAGGGTAATCCTTCAAAAGCATTCCCTTCCTTATCCTGTTCAATATATGTTACTATATCTGTCTTAAAGTCTATTTCAATATCTTTTATTTGGAGTATATCAATAAGGAGTTGTTTTGTTTTTTGATATTTTTCATTGAATGATTTATCATTTTTTTTGGCATACCATCGAGATAGTTGATGTTCAATATCTTCTAAAAAAGAGGTAGAATCAAAAAGGTTCTTAATTTTAGATTGTTGTATCTGTCCAGAGCTACTTTCAGTATATGTATCTAGTCTGGATGAACCATAACAAGCAAAATAAGGGAAATTTGGATAAATATTTAATTTAAAGGATTTCGTTATTGTTGTTTTAGATAAATCCAATCTAAAATGAAAATTCTTGGAAGGGTATATTTTACAGTTATTACTTGCAGGAGTTAATTCATTAAGTCCCTCTGAAACAATATCTTTCCAATCAGCTAAACAAGCAG
>JBGCFJ010000091.1:0-5972 GCA_045106885.1 Saprospiraceae bacterium | reverse complement strand
TCCATTCCAGCACCTTCCGAAGAGCATGAAAAAGATTTTTATGCAAATTATGGTTCAATACTCGAAATATTAGACCATAGATTTCCACAGGTGCGAGTAAAAGGAGGGCGAATCATGATTGTTCGCAGAGGAATCAATGCCGTATTACTAGATGACCCTTTGATACTTGTGAATGAAATTCCTACAGGCGTAACAACATTGGAATCAATACCTACGCAAGAGGTTAAAACGATTAGGGTTATCAGCAAGGGCAGTGAAGCCGCTGCCTATGGATATCGAGGGATGAATGGGGTTATTATCGTCCAATTAAAGACAGCTGATAGTCATTGATGGGCAATTTTATTGGTTAGGAAATTATAAAAACGGCTAAAGATAAGAAAAACTTTAAAGTATGCTATCTAGTGGTTCAAATCATAAGTAATTGATAGTTTAATCGCGATTCATCGGAAGGATTTATCCTGTCCCGTTACAAGGTCTTTAGGCCTTGAATATCCACTTTTTATTAAAAAAACTAGATGCTGCCGACCTAAAGGTCGCCAAACAAGACAGGCTGAAGCCTTCCGATGAATCGGAACAAGTTGTGCTACCAGTTATCCACAACTTGAATTACTAAGCAAAAACACTCTCATGTCCCGAATCCATAATAAACATACAAGAAGTATCCACTACTTTGGCTATTTTTTGATAATCTTCAATCGACATGCCAGGAGAAACACCAAAAATATTGAGGTCTGCTTGTGGTGCGGTTGTTAAATTTTCATAAAAATTGCCTTCTCGGACGATGGTTTCTTGAATTGGTAAACGGGATAAGTTAATAAATTCAGTAAGAAAATCTTTTGCCTTGGGTTTTTCTTGGGATTCTCCCACAACAGTTAACAAGCGAATTTCTGCTTGCCAATTCATTTTGAGTTTATAGGCAATCAATAAGGATAAATTGGGGTTCGGTTGACCATCATTAATATCCCAAGTGGGGCTTCGGTCTTTTATCCAAATATTGATATATTGTTGTTGACCTAATAAGGCTTTTTGATGCGGCATATATAATAGAATGCCCACCTCCAATGATTTTGCTTCTTGAATAATGACAGGAAAATCTTGGATAGAACTTTCTTGTTCCAGCATCGTCAAAAAGATAATATTGGGACGGAAAAAAGCAGCACCTAAAGCTTGATTTCCGAAGTTGACGCCTTTGGCAAAACTATTCGTTTTCATAATGGTGGTAGAAGAAAACAAATTATCCTTTTTAAATGCCTCCGAAACTAATGTTAAACGTTCTTTTAATTGGGGTACTTTTTTCCCTTTTCCTACTCCCATTAACATAGCCGCTCCTCTTGGTGCGGCAATATCTTTAATAATAGAATAAGCTCCTTTTACCGTCGCTACCTCCGTTAAAGGGACTAATAAATTAGGTTTCCATGCTCTTTCTTGTTTGCCAATGCCACCTGCGGTATTTTTAGCAGCCCATTCAGAAAAGGAAGTAAATAAACCACTTCTTACATCTTCAAATTGAGTTTCTATATTACTTCTTCTGAGGATTCCATAAACCAAAACGACTAAAATCCAAGAGACTAAACTAATCGTTGGATTGATAATAAACATCGCCAATACACTTCCAACTAATCCTAGCCAGGGAATGACTTTATGAACGGTAAAAAGTGGTCGAAAGCTAATTAAGCCTAATTGTTGCTCAATAATCACGACCAGATTAAGCATCGCATAAGTAATCAAAAAGAACATGGTGACTAAGGGGGCAACAGCATTCAAATCTCGCAATAACATCGTTACAAAAATCATCAACCCTGTTACCAACATGGCATGTCGTGGTTGCCCACTCTTATCTAGTTTTTTCAACCAATTTCCTTTTGGCAAAACACCATGCTCGCCCATGGCATATAAAATTCGAGAAGAGCCAACGATAGATGCCAAAGCAGAAGAGAAAGTAGCCCCTAATACACCTGCAATAACTAGCGGTGGAAACCATGATTTTTCAATCATAATATTGAAATTGGTTAATAGTTCTGCTTCGGTAGCAGACCGAGCTATCCAATAAGCCAAGACTAAATAGATGACCAAACTAATACCAATCGCCCAAAGCGTACCTTGAGGAATACTTTTACGAGGGTCGGCTAATTCACCCGACATATTGGCGCCTGCCATAATACCCGTGGAAGCAGGGAAAAAGACCGCAAAAACGACCCAAAATTTAGCATCTGAAGCAGCACCGACATCACTAAAATTACCCCATTTTATCACTGCTTCGGAAGAAAATACCATACTCCCTTGATAAGCAGCAACGGTAATAGAAATAAAAGACAGTCCAATAATCCCCATAATCAGATATTGGGTTTTAATGGCTAAATCTGCACTTTTATAAGCAATCAAAAAGAGCAATAAGAAGACCGAAACATCTATTAAAAAAGGATAATGTGCTGGAAAAATCATTAACCAACCTTCTCGAAAACCAAAGATATACATAGTGACCGCCAATCCTTGAGACACATATCTAGGAATGCCCAAACTACCACCTACTTCTAAACCAAGCGCTTGAGAGATAATAGCATAAGCGCCACCCGCTCCAATTCTAATATTGGTCGTAATAGAAGACATGGACAAAGCGGTACAAATCGTAATAGAAAAGGACAATAATATAATTAACCAAGCGCCTAATAAACCCGCATTGCCGACTACCCAGCCTAGCCGCAAATACATAATCACGCCTAGAATGGTTAATAAGGTAGGCGTAAAAACACCGCCAAAAGTGTCGAATTTTACTTGCCCGACAACTTCATGGGTATGAACAGTCCCTTTTTTAAAAAATAAAGGAACGGCATCTCTTAGGCGTTTTTTAAATTCCATATTTGTTATGATTACTGTTCCGCTGCTTTTCTTCTAATTAGATTAGTAACGACAAAATAATAAGTCCGTCAAATTGGGCGAGTTTATTTTGTGCTCAGTTTTCGTTAAAAATTCTTTGCATAGCAGGGCTACGGAAATAATTTTTAATGGAAAATGAGCGCAAAAGAGACCGTTCAAATGGCGGAGTTATTGTTTTGCCGTTACTTAGTTGACATCTACATTTAACTTTGGCAAGTAATGGAATATGATTACTTGCCAAAGTTATTGTTTTCAAGTTACTTTTGGCAACTAATAAATATTTATTACTTGCCAAAGTAAGGAAAGTAATTTTAGTGCCAAAAAGTCTCCACCAATTATTTTACACAGTCCTTACCAACATATTTTGTAAAACCTCGCTTTCTCCGTACTTTTGCGCTTTCAAAAAAATGGTTGTTTGTTAAAAAAATAATTCTCCCTAACCTCCATTTAATTAAAAACATTTAGCAATGAATGATAAATTCGTCTAACCAACGAATTCATCATTCATCGTTCATCATTCATCCTTATCAACAATGGCAGTTAAAAAAATCAACTCTGCACTTATTTCGGTATTTTCCAAAGATGGTTTAGCACCAATCGCAGAAGAACTCCACAAATTAGGCGTAAAAATGTACTCTACTGGAGGCACGCAAAAATTTATTGAAGGCTTGGGTTTACCCGTTACTTCAGTAGAAAGTGTGACTTCTTATCCATCTATTTTGGATGGTCGAGTGAAGACTTTACACCCTAAAGTTTTTGGTGGTTTATTGGCGAGAAGAGAGGAATCACATTTAAGTCAGTTAAAAGAATATGACATTCCAGAAATTGATTTAGTGATTGTTGATTTATATCCTTTTGAAGAAACGGTGGCTAGTACAGACGATGAGTCTGCGATTATTGAAAAGATTGATATTGGTGGCATTTCTTTGATTCGAGCAGCAGCCAAAAATTTTAAAGATGTAGTGGTTGTTCCTTCTAGAGAGGAATACGGAATGATTCAAGATTTATTGGTACAAAAACAAGGATTTACAGCCGAAGCAGAGCGAAAAGAATTGGCAAGACGAGCCTTCAAAGTATCTTCTAATTACGATGTAGCTATTTTTAACTATTTCAACGAAGGAACGGCTGATTTGTCTTTTAAATATAGTATTCACCGTTCTGACATTTTAAGATATGGCGAAAACCCACATCAAGAAGGCGTATTTTTTGGCGAGTTTGATGAGATTTTTGTAAGATTAGGCGGTAAGCCAATTTCTTATAATAACTTAGTAGATATTGATGCAGCGGTGCAAATCATGCGAGAATTTAAAGACGCTGCACCAACCTTTGCGATTCTAAAACATACCAATACTTGTGGTTTAGCTTCTAGCGATACCTTGTATAATGCTTGGACTGCCGCTTTAGCTTGTGATAATGTATCTGCCTTTGGGGGGATTTTTATCTGTAATAAATCCGTTGATTTACAGACTGCACAAGAGATTAATAAACTATTCTACGAAGTATTAATCGCACCAGATTTTGATTCAGATGCTTTTGATTTATTAGCTAAGAAGAAAAAGCGTATCTTGTTAAAGATTAAAGATTTTTATGTCAATAAACGGAGTTTCCGAAGCTTGTTGAATGGGGTAGTAGAACAAGATATGGATTTGAAATCAGAAGCACCAACAGACTTAACACAAGCAACGACCAAAGCACCGACCGCAGCAGAAATAGAAGATTTATTATTTGCTTCGACTAGTGTCAAACACCTTAAATCAAACGGTATTGCATTAGTGAAGAATAAACAATTAATCGGGATGGGCTGTGGACAACCGTCAAGAGTTGATGCTTTAAAACAAGCTATAGTAAAAGCAAAAGCCTTTGGGTTTGATTTGAAAGGCGCAGTAATGGCATCCGATGCTTTTTTCCCATTCCCTGATTGTGTAGAGATTGCCGATAAAGAAGGGATTACTGCTGTTATTCAGCCAGGTGGTTCGATTAGAGATAAAGATAGTATTGCTTATTGCGATGCGAATAATATGTCGATGGTGATGACTGGCACTCGGCATTTTAAACATTAAGATGAGAAGTCAGAGGTCAGACCACTTTGTTGTCAGACCGCTACGCTGTCAGATTCTACCAAGCATAAGTCTGACCTCTGACAATAAATTTTAATTTATGGTCTGACTTCTGACCTCTAAAAAAATATTATGCGAACATTAAGTACCATAGCAGACCCCGTATTTGTCAAAAAAGAATGGAGTAGTGCAGACCAATTCTTTATGAAGTATTTGAAGGACGAAAGAGATTTGCCTTTTATTTACTTGATGATAAAATTGTCGGTGTTATTTATCACGACTGCGATTGTTTTATTTTCGATAGAGGTAGGGACAAATCTATGGTGGGGTTTAGCGATTGCTTATGGCGTTGGATTGTTGATTTATACAGGCCCTTTCACTTTGATGCTGCATAATACAAGTCACCGACCGCTCTTTAAAAGGGAGTATAAATGGGGCAATCGTTTAATTCCTTGGGTCTTATGTCCATTTATGGGGCAATCACCAGATACTTATTTTGCGCATCATATTGGGATGCATCATGCCGAGGCGAATCTTGAACCTGACCTAAGTTCGACCATGAAATATCAAAGAGATAATGTCTTGCATTTCTTACATTATTTCATTCATTTTCTATTTTTAGGGGTCATCCAATTGGTCATGTACCATCGAGATACCAATAAAAAGAAGTTTATGAAGCAAGCCATGATTGGGGAATTAACTTTCTTAGCAGTATGGGGCATCATGCTTTATTTTAATTGGCAAGCAACTGTTTTAGTTTTTATTTTACCAACGGTTATTGTTCGTTTTGCGATGATGTCTGGCAACTGGGCACAACATGCATTTATTGATGCCAGTCAACCAGAAAACAGTTATTTAAATAGTATTACTTGTATCAATACCGTCTATAATAAAAAATGTTTTAATGATGGTTATCACATTGGACATCACCTAAAACCACATATGCATTGGACGGATATGCCACAAGATTTCCAAAAGAATATTGATAAATACATTGCGCATAAATCTATTGTTTTTGAAGGGATTGATTACTTCGCTATT
>JBGCFJ010000909.1:0-5051 GCA_045106885.1 Saprospiraceae bacterium | reverse complement strand
TCAGTAACGGTGCCCGTATTTGTTCCTTTTATTAAAATAGAAGCACCAATTAGTGGTTCTCCAGTGGTATCAGTAATCAGCCCATTGATTTGGTTTTGAGCGAAGGCACTAAAGCTACCTAGGAATAAGAAAAGAAGGAGTAATAAGAATTTATTTTTCATAATCTTTGAGTCAAATTGATAAGTGGACTTGTTTTTCTGTAGCTTAGGCTTCTAGCCTGAGAAGAAAATTAAGGTTAGATCTACTATAATTTTAAAGACCTTTGGAGCTACGGAGTAACGACTAAAGAATAACTTCATCATTTCGCCGATAATCTTTTGCACCAATACGTCGTTATTTTTCTCTGCAATAGCGGTGCTATTACATCAAAAAATGCCTATTCTTGGCACAAAATATTCATCTCCAAATGGCGAACTTATTTTTTGCTCGTTACTAATAGAAAAAGATTGAACAATTGAATAGTTATAAAAAATAACTATCCAAATGTTCAACTAAAAAAACCTAGTGAATTATTCTTTAGTTTTCATCTGGTTTAAAAGTTAAAAGAGATAATTGAACGATACTAAAAATATCATCCAATTATCCATTTATAAAACCTAACCAATTTTTTTGTTAAATGCTTATTTCCAAATAATCGTTATTCTATTTAAAACCGCCCCAATGTTAAGGGCGGCTTTAAAATAGTTATCTAGTAATTTTTATCTAGTTGATAGACAATTTCTCTACAGAAATTTTATGTCCAACACGAACTTGTATAATGTAAAGACCACTTGTTAATCCAGAAACATCTACTGTTTCATTAGAAGATGGCTTTGCTGTTCTCATTAATACTTTACCTGTAATATCGTGAATCGTTAATTCATCAATTACTTCCTCAGATTGAATCTGAATTTGACCGTTTGCAGGATTTGGATAAAAGCTGAATAAGTCTTCTTGTGCGATTACATCTTTAGTGCTAGTTGTACCTTCCAGTTCAAAAACAAAGTGCCAGAAACCATTACCATAATTAATATCAGCAATCATTCTATTACCTTCAAATACTACTGGATAAGTAATAGATTCTACTGCATCTGCTGAAGAACCTAATTCTCCATTATTATGTACTTTTGCTAGTCCTAAATGTGCGCCAAGACCAGTAAGCGTAATCGTTCCTGCTGCTGCATCGTAAGCCCAGGTAGCGGCATTTGAGCCATCATGCGGGGCAACTGGCGCTCCACATGCTTCTGAAGCTACTCCTTGCCATCCTTCCAACCAAGTTTCTCCATCTTGTACATTTTGGAACGTACCATCTGCATTAAAAATAAATTTATCATCAAATAAACAAGCTCTTGTTGTTACATCCGCCGCACTATTTGACCACCAAGAAAAATCTCCTTGATTTGGGCCAACTGCTAAAGCTTGTGCTATAGGTGCTAATTTCCATGTTGTTCCAGGTAAACCTGTAAATTCATTACCACAAGTATTACAAGTATTCCATTTAAAACAAACGCCCGCATCACCAGTTACCGTTATCACTCTGTTGACAAATTCTCCATTATCTCCAAAAATACCTGTACAAGACTCGCCTCCTGCAAATTGCTCTTGGTCTGCCCAATTGTCTATAGTAAATTTATAGTCATAATCACCAGCTGCTAAAGGAATAGTTACCGACCAAATTCCGTCTCCATCCTCATCTGCTAAAGGATTGCCGTCACCAGACCAGCCATTTAGAGAACCACTTAAATATACTTGTGTAAACGCTGCCTCATATCCACTCATATCTACACTGAACGTTACATCTGATGTTTCTGGTTCAGGTTCTGGTGTCGTTGTCGCTCCTCTTTCAAAGACGAAATGCCAGAATCCATTGCCATAATTGATGTCAACAGTCATCGTATTACCTTCAATCACTACTGGATAGGTAATAGATGCTGGTGCATCTGCTGGGGAAGTCAATTCTCCACCATTATTTACCTTTGCTAAACCTATATGAGCGCCAACTCCTGTAAGTGTAACTGTTCCTGCCGCTTCGTCATAAGCCCAAGTTGCTGCATTTGAGCCATCATGTGGAGCGACTGGCACACCACAACCTTCAGGATCCATTCCTTGCCATCCTTCTAACCAAGTTTCTCCATCCTGTACATTTTTAAATGTTCCATCTTCCTCAAAAACAAATTGGTCATCAAATAAACAAGCTCTAGTTGTTACATCACCAGCACTATTTGACCACCAAGAAAAATCTCCCTGTGTTGGCCCAACTGCCAATGCTTGTGCGATTGGTGCTAATTTCCAAGTTCCTGCTATACCCATTGGTTCTTCTCCACCAGTATTCGTTCCACAAGCATCACATGCATTCCAATTAAAACAAACTTCTCCTGCACCGCTTACAGTGATTACTCTATTCACAAATTCGCCATTGTCGCCAAAAATGCCCGTACATGGCTCACCTCCTGCAAATTGCTCTTGGTCTGCCCAATTATCTAAAGTAAATTTATAGTCATAATCCCCATCTGCTAAAGGAACAGTTGCAGTCCAAATCCCATCTCCATCTTCATCTGCTAAAGGGTTTCCGTCTCCAGACCATCCGTTTAAAGACCCACTCAAGTAAACTTGCGTAAATGTTCCACTATAGCCATTCATATCTACACCAAAAGTTACCTCTGATGTTTCAGGCTCAGGTTCTGGTTCTTCTCCAGTATCTTTTTGAAGCACAAAATGCCAAAAACCAGTTGTACCAAATTCAATATCAATAGTCATTGTATTTCCATCAATCACTACAGGATAAGTGATAGAAGCAACGGAAGATGCATCTGCTGAAGCAGCTAATTCTCCACCATTATGTACTTTTGCTAAACCTAAATGCGCACCAACTCCAGTAAGTGTTACTGTTCCTCCTGCTTCATCGTAAGCCCAAGTGGCTGCATTTGACCCATCATGTGGAGCGATTGGTGCACCACAAGCTTCTGGATCTACTCCTTGCCATGGTTCTAACCATGTCTCTCCATCTTGGACATTACTAAATGACCCATCTTCATTAAAAACAAATTTATCATCAAATAAACAAGCTCTAGTTGTTACATCCGCCGCACTATTTGACCACCAAGAAAAATCTCCTTGTGTTGGACCAACTGCTATTGCTTGTGCAATAGGTGCCATTTTCCATATTCCTGCTACTGGTGATGTTGGTTCTGGTTCTGTCTCTGTTACTTGTTCAAAAACAAAATGCCAAAAGCCAGTTGTGCCAAAAGCTACATCAACGGTCATTGTCGTTCCTTCAATTACTACTGGGTAAGTAATAGATGCTACTGCTTCTGCTGGAGACGCTAATTCTCCACCATTATGTACCTTTGCTAAACCTAAATGAGCTCCAAGACCAGTAAGTGTTACAGTACCTGCTGCTTCGTCATATGTCCAAGTTGCTGCATTTGACCCATCATGTGGGGCAACAGAAGTACCACAACCTTCTGGATCCGTTCCTTGCCATCCTTCTAACCAAGTCTCTCCGTCCTGAATGTTTTTAAAAGTACCATCCGCTTCAAAAACAAATTTATCATCAAATAAACATGCTCTGGTGCTTACATCAGCATCACTACTTGACCACCAAGAGAAATCTCCCTGATTTGGGCCAACAGCTAATGCCTGAGCAGTAGGTGCGAGTTTCCACGTAGTTCCCTCCAATTGGGAAAAAACACTTGTGGAAGTGAATAATAAAAAGAGGAAAAAGTAAATTTTTTTCATAATAGTTAAGGTTTTAGATTTATTTGTGATACTACAATTAAATAAAATGTCCTACCACAAATTAGAGTTATGATTATCTCTAAAATTTAATTTTTAAAAATAATCTTTTGCTAAGTGATAATTTAAAAAACAAAATTAGGTGATAGGAATAGTTTCTAATAAAAAGCTAATACATCTCTATTACTTCAATTCAATAATTATAAATATTTTTACTACATCATTACTACGTCATCTATAACATTTCTATAAATTATTAATACATCTTATATAAATTTAAACAAAATTGACTTTTCACTATTTAATAGATATGTTTTGCTTCTATTCAAACAATTATCGATTATTTAGAAGAGGCTTAATCCTCTTTTTTTGGCTCTTACTTACTTCATCAATGGTAGGGCAAGCCACCAATATTGGCATTCCCTTCACAACCAATTATCCAAACGAAATTTATCAAGCAGGCACTCAAAATTGGGATATTGATCAACACCCAAATGGGTTTATGTTTTTTGCTAATAATAATGGACTACTTCAATTTGATGGATTGAATTGGGAGTTATTTCCATTAAATAATAAGACAATTGCTCGGTCTATACACATTACAAAAGAAGGGCGAATTTATGTAGGTGGGCAAGGAACATTTGGCTTTTTTTTTTTTAATTAACAAGGGCAATTGATTTTTACTTCTCTTACGGATTTAATACCAGAACCGCATAATAATTTTGCAGATGTATGGAACATCATTGAAGTTCAACAAAAAATATACTTTACAGCATCGAATAAAATTTTCATTTATAATGGAAAGGATATACAGGTTTTAGAAAGTGGAATTATTGATTTTTTAGGCCATGTAGGACCACAAATTTTTATTAGAAATAAAAAAGGACTCCATCAAATTATAGAGGGGAAAATTACGCCTTTTAAAGGCGGAGAAAAATTTGCTGACATTATTGTTAAAGACATCACCTTAACTAAAGATAGAAGATTACTATTTTCAACGCTTCATGATGGTTTGTTAATTCTTAACAACGATAGATTGGAGGATTTTCAAGGAAATAGAACATTTTTCAATATAAATAAAATTCATCATTCTGCAGATTTATGTGATGATAAATTAGCAGTTGGAACAGCAAACGCAGGATTAGTTATTTTAGGAGAAAAAGGGAAAATTTTATACAAACTTGATAGAAAAAATGGCCTACAAAATAATCAAATACTCAATGTTTTTAAAGATAAAGCGGACAATCTTTGGTTGGGTTTAAATAATGGTATTGATTATGTGTTAATGAATTCTCCCTTTAGTAAATTATTACCCGACCAAGACCAAGAAGGCACTG
>JBGCFJ010000908.1:0-10991 GCA_045106885.1 Saprospiraceae bacterium | reverse complement strand
GCGAGCTAATATAGGTTGCGGACTGCAAGTCCTCACCAGCATGATTCGAAAATTAATAAAACCAATCACCCCTGCTTTACGGGAAGTTGTCAAAACTTGTGAATAGTTGTAAAAAACCTGTTAAAGTCAAGGCTAAGAAGGCTTTAGACGAAGCATTGCAATTATGGCCTAAAAATGAGGCTGCTCAAGGGTTGATGAAAATATTAGACGAATAAGGGATGACGTTTATGATTAGTTTTTTTAATACATAGTCATATAGTAAAGCACATAGTGCACATAGTTTTTATGAACTAAGTAATCGGACAAAATTAAGCTAACAACTTTTTTTGCAGTTTTACCACAACTTGTCCCGGTTTTTTCGGGATAGTCATAGCGTAAAAAACACATAGTAAACATAGTTTTACGTACTAAATAGAACTATCTAATAGTTAAAACTATGTTTACTATGTGAAAATACTATTGTGACTATGTGTTCAAAATAGGTTAGTTTATTTCTGTCATAGTACTTAGATGTGATTATTGGATAGTTATATTTGGTTAATAGTATTTGTTTTGTTAAGTTCGTTTTGATTATCAAATAGGCAAACTACAAAACATGAGAAAACTAACAAAAAAGTATCTAGACGAACTCACCTTTAAAATTATAGGAGTTGCTATTGAAGTTCATAAGATATTGGGGCCAGGACTAATGGAGAGCGATTATGAAGATGCTTTTAAAATAGAACTTGGTATTCAGAATTTAAAATTTGTTACACAAAAGACAGTTGAACGAGCATATAAAGGGCATCCATTAAAAGGTAAACTTAGGTTTGATGTTTTAGTAGAAGATGCAATAGTTGTTGAAATAAAGGCAATAAGGCATGTACTACCTATACACGAAGCTATTACGATGTCCTATATGAAACACCTCAAAGTTCCAAAAGGCATCCTTATAAACTTTCATGTTAATAATATTTTTCACGAAGGACAAAAAACCTTTGTTAACGAATATTATGCTCAGCTTCCAGATGAATAATTTTTTAAAAATTTAAACACTTAATCTCTTCACCTAGTTCGTAAAAACTCTATGAACTATGTGTAATTACTATTGTGACTATGTGTTGAAAATTAAGTGTTTGAACTATGTGTAATTACTATTGTGACTATGTGTTGAAAATTAAGTGTTAAGTGTCAAGAACCCACCATCAATAGGATAAAAACTCCCTGTTACAAAACCTGCTTCTTCCGAGCATAAATAAGTAATTAATTGAGCGACTTCATCAGGTTTTCCCATCCGTCCAATAGGTTGGGTTTTAGATAAGGTCTCAAACATTTCTTTTTCTTTGCCAGGATAATGTTGTTTTAAGTAACCATCCACAAACGGCGTATGAACTCTGGCTGGACCAACCGCATTACAGCGTATACGGTCATTAATATAATCTTTGGCAATAGAAAAAGTCATCGTATAAATAGCCCCTTTGGTGGCAGAATAAGCAAATCTATCTGCCAAACCAATAACAGAAGCAATAGAAGCCAAATTGACAATAGAACCTCCACCTGATTTTTTCATATACTTTACCCCATAATGCAAACAACTATAGACACTTTTGACATTTACTGCATATAATTTATCCAAATCATCAGGCGTAGTCTTTTCTACATCTCCGATATGTGCGATACCTGCGTTATTGACTAGAATATCTAGGCTTCCTTCTTTTTTATAAATTTGTTTAAATAGCTTACCTAACTTTTTGTGTTTGGTTAAGTCGATGTGATGAAAATTAGCCTTTCCTTTTTTATTCTTAATTTGCATACTTACTCGTAGGCCGTTGTCTTTATCTTTGTCTAAAATATGAACAGTCGCACCTTGTTGAGCAAATATTTTGCAGATACTTTCGCCAATTCCTTTTCCACCACCAGTGACGATGGCAACTTTGTTTTTTAAGCTAAATAATTGCTTCATATTTGTTGATTGATGAGTTGATGTTTAAGGGGAAATTAAAAAAACAAAAATAAATAAATCTTGTGGCAACAACTAACGTATAACTTTATTTTCTTATATCAAAGGAGTAGTGGAGCAAATAAATTCATAGATAAATCAAAATTTCCATCAAAAAAGTAGTGACTATCTTTAAAAAACAAGTCTTTATCTAAAAAACCATAGATTTGCTTAATTTAGCCGCTGAATGATTGAACAGATTGCCGTCCACGAACTTTTATACAAAAAAAAGTAAGGTTTTGAGGAATCCTTTGCCTTATATGTAATTTGAATTAATGAAGCAACTACCAAACCTCTTATCTAATTTTGAAGAAATATTCCAGCATAGTATCCAAGAAACATGGGAAGCTAAAAATCTGCCTGTTAACCTTGAAGTAATGGCAAAAGAAGCTAGTTCGATTGGGGATACCTTGGTCGAAATAGGAGACTTTTGCTATCAACAATTAACTGAACAGACTGCCGAATTAACAGCTAAACAACAATTTGACTATAGTTGGATGAATTTTGAATGGGCTAATTTGGCAAAAGATTTAATGATATTGTGGCGAGATATTTTATTTCAACAGCAGAAAGGCCAAATCATTAAAATTGATAGACTGACGACTGCTTCGGCATTGCGCACTTTAAATTTAGCTTCTCTAGAAACACTAGAAAAAGCACTATATGATTTTAAAGGAGATGTAGAACGAGGGCTGAATATTCCATTAAAAAAGAAGACTAAGAAAATTGCTCAATGGCAACTCCAGCAAAATCCTTGGCCCGTTTATAAGCAACAATTATCGGATATGGCTAACCAATGCCTTCGATTACAAAAAGACTATCGAGTTTTATTGAATGTTGCTTCTAATTTTAATGAGATTGAGGCATTAGTGCGACAAACAGAAAATTTCTGTCAAGAAGAGATTTCAAATGTCCAAAAGATAGCCAATGAAACTGTAGCAGAAATTGAGCAGGAAGAACTTCCAAAACTTTCTAAAATTATTAAACACCTAGAAGACTTAGAGGCAGGTATTAGCTTACCTAACCACTTTAATACTTTTACCGAAGCTTTAGAACATCGCATTAATGAATTGATTACTCGAACCGATGTGCCTGTCAATGCCAATGGAGGAATGGTAGAAATTAAAGATTTAACCTTTAAACGTAGTTCGAAACAATGGTTAGATGCGGAAATTTTACCTTTATTATATGAAGTTTGGGAATTGACAGAAAATACCCATAATGGGCTAAAAATGGCTTTGATTAATATTAAAAATCGAGCTATTTTATTGGACGCAGAAGAGAAAGAAGGTAAAAAGGTAGATGTAGATAAAGTAACTATTAGTCAACCATTAAATACTTTTTATAAAAATTCTGAACAGGCATCGGATAGTTTGATTAAGCTACGAGCAGAAATACATCATCGTCTAGCTAATATTTTTAATGTCTCGGCTATTTATGAACCTAATCGAGCATTTTTACCAGTACCTATTCAAGAAGCGACCTTAAATCAATTTAGAAAAGGACAGAATCGAATACAGAATCGGGTCGGAAAATGGGTAAATGGACAATGGAAACGCTTTCAAAACTTACGGGCTACGGTTGCCCAAGAAGATGCTTTAAGTGATGCAGAGAAGATAGTGCGACTGATTCAAAGTCGAACAGGAGACGAGACCAATAGTAATTATGCGAGTATCTTTTTAACGAAGGGGTTTATTGGTGAATCTTTCGCTGTGGGGCGTCAAAGAGAGTTAGTACATGCTAAAAATTTAATTGATAATTGGCGAGATAATTACAGAGGGGCGGCAGTTATTACGGGAGAACGTTTTTCTGGAAAAACCATTTTAGGAGAGCTCATTGCTACTCAGTTTTTTAATAATAACACCATTCGATTAGCGCCGAATACTTTAATTAAATTAAATGGACGCCGAATGACTACAGGTTTTGATTTAGAACCTGTTTTAGCCTTTATTAAAAAATATACGACTACCAAAGAACCACCGCTAATTTGGATTGACGACTTAGAATTATGGTGGGACAAGGATTTACCTTTGAGTCAAAATGTCCGTACACTTAGGAAGTTTATTGATAATAATGGCAATCGGTTATTCTTTTTGGTTTCTATGAGTAATTGGCTGAATACACACCTAAATTTATTCCACGAAACGAGTAAAGTTTTTCAGGCAGAAATTAATGTTGATAAAATGTCTTTAGAAGAAATTCGAGAGGCAATTATGATTAGACATGGTGCGACTCATAAAAAACTCATTAATACGGATAGAGAAGCGTTGTCACCTAACGAATTTAAGCGATTGATAGACAAAATATACCGTATTTCTGGTGGGAATATAGGAGAAGCCCTAAACCGTTGGTCTTGTGCAACTGCTAGAGTAGACGAAGAAAATGTTCGACATATTGGAGGGGTTAATTTTGGATTACCCGATTTTTTAAATCCAGATGTTGCCATTCTTCTATCCGCTATTATGATAGAAAAACGGACGAGTGAATATCGTTTGAGAATAATATTTGGGCCTTCTTTTACAGAGAAATATGCTCCTATCTTACAGCGATTGATAGGCATTGGTTTATTGCGTAGGCAATTAGATGGATGGCTAGAAATTAATGAAGTATTAGTGAACGAATTGGGTCATTTATTGGAAGATAAAGGCTATTTAAAATATCATCGAGAGGCGTTAAAGTAAAGGATAAAAGTGACTGTGAACAGATAATCGTTTATTCAGGCACATTTATTCTAATAATAGTTGTTGAATTGTTTTATTGCTATATTGTTGTGTGACAGTTTGTTATGATTACAATATGTAAGTTCTCAATATAAGTGCAAAACCAGCTCGTCGGATGACTATCGTCGTCCGATGAGCTGGTTTAAATCATCCGACGACGCAGTCATCGGACGATTTAAACTGGACTATTGAGTACTTACTGCCATACAACAATTTTTTCCAAGTACTTCAACCTCTTCTCTGACAAATAAATATAGAATGGAATTAAAAGATACCATTAATCCCGTAACCGTCGCAGAACAGCCCGATGTGGCAGTGCAACCCGACATCACAGGACCGCCAAGTATAATAGAGCAACCTGATATTGCGGAACAATTTTTCACGAATATAAGTTGGTGGGAATTTTTGCTAGTAGCTTTAGCTTTAGCAGCTATCTATTTTGTATTATTTGAAATCCAACAACTCACAAAGCATAGTTCTTTTTCTGGACGTTATCAAAATCAGTTTAGAGAATTATTTAGAAAGACTTTTGTTGTTTTTGAATTATTGGCAATAGTCACCCTAGCAGGCGTGTTTGTTTGGATAAATCCTTGGTTGCATGGTTCTATTATGCTTTTTTTAGTGATAGGCAGTTGGGCTTATTTAAAAAGTTATATTAGTGGGCGTTGGATTCATTTTGATAATGATATTGTTGAAGGAATAAAAATTCAAGCGGACAATTTAGACGGAATCGTGGCGAAAATGGGACGAGTAAAAATGCACTTACAAACAAGCGATGGCTTACATCACTTAAGTTATAATCAATTACTGGATAGAGGATATACTTTGGTGTCTGGAGAAAAAATTGGTGGATTTTATCACCTAGCATTGACACCAAAAGAAGATACAGCCACTTTTAGTAATCATCGGATGCACTTACTTGATTTATTTGCGACTGCCCCTTACGTTGATTGGCATCACAAACCTGAATTATTTCAGGATGAAGCAGTCGAAAATCAAATAGACGCTAAAGTTTTAATCAAAGAAGAAAGTCATTTACACGAATTGATTGCCCTAATTAAAGAATGGGGCTATCACTGTAAATTGGTTAATGTATAAATAATATTTTGGCAAAGGGCGAAGGGTAGAGAGCGGAAGGTACGCACTCGCCCTCCGCCCTTCGCCATCTGCAAATTTTTAAATATGGATACTTTTTCAACTTTACCATTTTTAGTCGGCGCTAATACGACTTATACCTTAATTATTGCTGCATCGGCAGTTATTATTATTTCTTTCATTTTTGGAGAGTTTTCCAAAAAGACAAGTATTCCTTCTGTTTTAATGCTTATTATACTCGGAATTGTGGCGAATATAGCTTTAGCAGATAAATTGGGCGGATTCGACTTCAATTCCATCTTACCTATATTAGGGACCGTTGGTTTGATTATGATTGTACTAGAGGCCGCTTTGGAATTAGAATTGAAGCAAGAAAAGCTCATGCCCATTGCCAAATCTATGTTGATTGCCTTTATTGGTTTAATTGCTTCGACTTGGGCAGCGGCACTTATTTTAGAGCATTTTGTTCCTGGCATGACGAGTAGTTCTGCATGGTTATATGCAACTACGCTGTCGATATTATCGAGTGCGATTATTATTCCAAGTGTTGGTGATTTGCGTCCAGATAAAAAGGAATTTCATATCTATGAAAGTACTTTTTCTGATATTATGGGCATTATGTTGTTCTATTATTTATCAGGACAATTAGAAGCCCAAGACGACCACAGTACCGTAGGTTTCTTTGGCGTTACGCTATTTACTATTATCATTTCATTGGTTATTAGTTATTTAATTGTCTTAATTTTCCAAAGCATCAAAAGTCATGTAAAGCTATTTTTATTAATAGCGGTTCTATTACTATTTTACTCTTTAGGAAAAACACAACATCTTTCTTCCTTATTGATGATTCTCATTTTTGGTTTATTGATTGCCAATATGAAGTTGTTTTTCTTTGGACCACTCAAAAAATACCTAAATTATAAAGAAGCGCACCATATTTATGAAGGTTTGCATGTTATTACGATGGAAACAGCTTTTGTAATCCGAACTTTTTTCTTTGTGATTTTTGGAATTACCATTGTTTTATCTTCCCTTTTTAATTTACAAGTTGCTTTTATTAGTGGGGTGATTATCTTATCAATTTATATTATTCGTTATTTTATTCTTCGGGCATTTATAGGTCAAGATATTTTACCTCAATTGTTTATTGCGCCAAGAGGATTAATTACGATTCTACTTTTTTATGATATTCCAAAAGAAGCAGAAATTGCTGGATTTGAACCAGGTATCTTATTATGGACGATTATTGGTACTAGTTTGATTATGACGGCAGCGATGATTTATGATAAAAATAGAGGTGGTAAAGCCGTGAAAAACGCAGAGAATGCTCCCGTTGGTTATCGACGTTGGGAAGCTCCTTCGGTAGTAGTGGAAGAAGAGTAGAAGTAATTTTTATAAACTGGTGCAAAACTGGTAGCAAAGCCTTTAGGCTTTCCCGTCACTAGCCTTTAGGCTAGAAAACAAGAGACTTAAAAGTCTTGAATGGGAAAGTCTAAAGGCTTAATTATTAGATAGCATTTTTAGTAAAAAATAGTCCGAGTCAAATGTATCGGATAAGTAGTCTCATAAAAAGCAGCCTGCCCCCGATTCCAAAGTAAATAGTCTAAATCAACAGAAGTGAAATCATGCCCCATTGCCTTAAATTTTTCTCGAAGTAACTCTACTGTATGAATCGCACAAGCCCTAATTTCCACCTCCATAGCAGAACCTGCCTTCACTAATGCTTGCTTATCTACGATGTTTGCCAAAGCGGTATGATAAGTTAAAATACCATCGCAACGCAAAACATGTGGCACCATATTATCCGCAAAAATGGTTAACTGATTTAAGTCTTTAAAATACCCTAATCCTTCATTTCCAAATGCTAAAGAAATATCAGCTACAGCAATTTGTGGCCTTTTTAAAATTGGTACTTGCAAATCATCGTAAGTAGCAAAGTCTTGAAAACAAGGCATTTGTATGAGTAAATTAACCAGCCCCTCCGCAGAATGATGGACAGATTCAAACATCAATTTTACCTTGCCCTTAAATTTTTCTAATAAGAAATGCCCTACTTGATTTAAAGCAATGGCAAAAAAATCCATTAATTCTACAATCGCCTCATTGTCCTTTGATTGCCCAAAAATGATAAGACAATCTTGGGTCGATAATTGAGTCAATTTTTCCGCCGTAATGGGTTTATTTTGCTCAAAATAAACCTTCCATGCTTTCGCTACGGTAAAATATCCTGACCCTTCCACACTATTTTTTAAATAAGGAAAATACCCCGAACCAAAATTGATAGCTTCTAAAGTGAGGAAATATAATAAAGTTGCTTCATTATGCCCCAAATAATGGCAAGTTTCGTCCAGTGGTGGATTGGCTATATGCTCAATAGGGAGGGCTTTCGCATAAGCATCTAATTTATCATATTCGATGGTAATGAATTGAGCCGCTTCTGCAACTAGGCGGGTTTTATGTCGAATTTCTTCAAATATATTCATAGTCGTTTTTTCGGTTTATGGTAAGACAATAGCTTTGTTATTGCTGGTTAGGGCTTGCAGCCCGACACCTGTATTTTTTCGCCTCTGGCGAGGGTTTTTAATGAAAAATACTTGCCAGAGGCAAGAGAAATAGTGGTATCGGATTAAAACTCCTAACCAGCAGCATCTGAAGGAAGAAAACTTAACAATCCTTTGGTATACGGTCGCCCTTCTGTATGTTTAGAAAAATTAAATATTTGTACCTAACAAAAAATCCGTGGGAAAATTAAATCCGTGGGGAATATTGCCCCAACAGATTTAATTTCCCCACGGATTATTATTTTATACTTAGCTAGATTAATCAGCCATTCAACCAAGCCTGTTTGGCTGCCAAATAATTATCATTTTTGATAGCATTTCGAACCGTCTCAAATAAACGCGTCATAAATCGGATATTATGAACGGTCAGTAAATGCATGCCTTGTAATTCCTTAGCTTTTAATAAATAATGGATATAAGCTCGACTATAGTTTTGGCAAGTTCTGCAATCACATTCAGGGTCTACAGCGATGTCTGATTCTCGATGCGTTGCATTCATCAAATTTAATCTATACCGCTTTTCTGTCCGCACTAAGGCCCAACCGTGTCTAGCGATTCTAGTCGGAGATACGCAATCAAAGGTATCGATTCCTTTGGCTACATTTTCCCAAACATCTTGCACGCCGCCAATGCCTAATAAATGAATTGGCTTGTCTTTTCTTAGGCCCGCCATTGCCATATCGACCACTTCATACATCTGCGCTTTATTCGCCCCTAGAGAACCCCCAATGGCATGTCCAAAGAAAGGTTGTTCAGAGATAAAATTAGAAGCTCTCATTCTTAAATCCTCATAAACCCCGCCTTGAATAATGCCATATAAGCCTTGCTTACCATTATGTCCTCTTTTGAATTCTTCCATACTTCGCATGGCCCAGCGATGACTCAATTCCATCGACTTCTCGGTATATCTTTTATCTACATTAAAAGGCGTACATTCATCAAGTACCAAAATAATATCAGCACCTAACTTTCGTTGGGTATCAATCGCAGATTCTGGTGTCAAGACTTTTTTACTACCGTCAATATAAGATTTGAAAGTAGCGCCTTGTTCCGTTATTTTCTTCAAACTTTTGGTGTAACCAGAGCTTCTTTTCCCTTTTATCTCTTCCGCTACAGAACCATGCCCCAAACTAAAAATTTGGAAACCGCCACTATCGGTTAGCATCGGTCCATCCCAATTCATAAATTTATGCAAACCGCCCATTTTTTCAATCAAATCTGGACCAGGCCGTAATAATAAATGATAGGTATTCGCCAAGATAATATCTGTATTGGCTGCTCTCAGGTCTTCTGGACCAGCTCCTTTTATCGCTGCTTTGGTGGCACAAAAAATAAAATTAGGGGTCTCAATCGTCCCATGTGGGGTTGTTAAAGCGCCTATTCTAGCGTTTGTTTCGCTCGATTCTTTAACTACTTCAAAATTAAATCCAGGATATTCTAACATTTTGCAAAAATAAGGAAAAAAATAATGATGAACGATAAATTCGGCTACTTTTGGAGTAATGTGGCTAAAGAATAAACCATGTTAATCCTCCTATAATTACTAGAACGGAAATGGCTTTGAGTGTCATGTTCTTCTTTTTGGTTAGGATAGAACTGCGAATTAATTTCATTACTTCTACTGTGTTTGCATGTAAAGAGTCAAATTCAGATTTGTTGATGAAATCTGTTTCGTAAAGTAATTCTAACCAAAATTGAGTTTCGGCAGTTTCTTTTTGCCCAACACTTAATTTATGAATAAAATCCTTTGGACTTTCTGCATTTTTAGCTTCTCTAACCATCGCACCAGAATTTGTTCCTGACCTAATAATTTGACCGCTTATCGTGTATTCTTTTTTCTCTTCTTTTAAATACTTACAAAGGTTGACTATTCTAATAGCTAGAATTAATGTTTTCTCTTTCAAAGGGTCTTCTCCTGTAAAAAATTGTTTAGTTTTCATCTCATAGATTGTTTAGTGAAATAATATCCGTTTATAACGATGAATTATAAATGATAAACGATGAACAATGAATTTACAAAACATTAAACACTTCCCATAATCCATAACAGAAAATACAAATAATCAAGATAAATAATCCATTATCACCCTTACTTTCCCAAATCACCGAATTCATCGTTCATCGTTCATCATTTATAACTCCATTTTTTAGACAAATAAATCATTGGTGTGTCTAAAACGGCAATAAACAATCGTAGCCAATAAGTACCTAGAATGTAAGTTACTAAAACGGTCATAAAAGGAAGCGGATTTGAACTTAGCACTATCCAAGCCAAAACAGAAAAAACGGTATTATCAATCAAGGCGGAAACCATCGTTGAAGCGTTATTCCGTAACCATAAGTACCGTTCGCCAGTCTTTCTTTTAATCCAATCGTAGAACCAAATATCGTATAATTGACTCGTTAGATAAGCAGCCAAACCCGCAAAAAATAAGGAGAATTGTAAGGTAAATAAACTGGAAAGATGTTCTTGATAAGGCAATGCCCAAGCCATATCTTCCCCTGCTTGTTCGGGCGTTAAGGGCGAGAAACCAAGAGTGAACAGCATAATCAAGGAGAAAAAAAGATGGGCAAATAAACCCATAAACACCCCGTTTCGAGCTTTTTTAATCCCATAATTTTCGCCTAATATATCGG
>JBGCFJ010000907.1:0-2186 GCA_045106885.1 Saprospiraceae bacterium | reverse complement strand
AATAGTCGTATCTTATATAAAGAAAGCATGATTGCTGTCAGTTTAAATTGCTGATAATCAGTAATTTAAACTGATTTTAAAGTTTTGTCGGAAACTTTATTTACTTGAAATAATTGAATTAATCTTTAATTCAAAAGAAAGCACACTTTGGTCAAAAATGTGGGGATTTTTATTGCAAATTTTCAACAGCCTACCTTGGAGGTCTAAACCATTTAGAATAAAGTCTAATGATACAAGGGAAATTGAAAACAAAAATCTATCAGTTTTACGAAAGTCAATTATCTATAGGTGCGTTTGAAAAATGGATTTATGACAATACGACAGCAATAGAAAATCAACTATCTGAAGAAGATTTCATCACAATTATCGGGCATAATTTTAAAAGTAAATTTGCCAAACAAGAATTCTTCGGTGTCATTAATCATTTGATAGATTGGAGTGATTATGAAACTCAAAGAGTTCGCATTCTATTAACTAATATCATTAATAAAAACGATAATTTTGGGCAAAGCTTGATGGCGACCTATGACCTTTATTGTGAAGGATATGATTTTTTTAAAAAATTGGCGCTAAACGGCGCTTTAGATTTATTAGAGCGGTATGAGTTTGGTTTAGATTATTTTGAAGAATTAGATAAAAATACACAAAGTCAATTAGTAGATAAAATTCATCCAAGGGTTAGTCCACTAGCATCAGAAATTCTAAATTGGGTAGACGACAAAGAAATCAAACTTACAGGAAAGAAAAAAGGCTTTTACCAGCGTTATGAGTATATTGATAATCGACCAAGCAAAAGTATACTTAAAGCAATATCTGCTAAAAAGGACATAGCAAATCCAATAAAAAATAGTCAAAAAATTAACGTTAAGAAATGGTGGGAATTTTGGAAAAAATAAAATCAATTTCATCTAAGACTTATATAAAATACGCATTTGGATTAGTAGGTCTATTTTTTCTATTGCCCACATTCTCCTATAGTCAAGCTACCGTCACCGTCACAGAAAATGATACCACAGGCAAAAAAGAAATCAAAATCATCTATTCCGATTTATTAGAAAATGAAGAAGATTCTTTGGGGAATCGAATTACTAAATTATCTGGGGCAGTTGAATTGCAACAAGACAGTGTTTTGATGTATTGTGATACCGCTTTTAAACAAGGCGAAAATATAATTGCTTATGGAAATGTGGCGATTCAACAAAATGATTCTTTGAAGGTATTTTCTGATTCTTTGGTTTACAGAGGCGCTACTAAAATAGCAGATTTATTTGGGAATGTCGTGATGGAGAGCAATGGTAAAAACTTATTTACCAATTATTTAAATTATGAATTAGACCCTAAAATTGCTCGATATACTACAGGCGCTTTAATCACCCAAGGCGATACTAAATTGGTGAGTAAGCGAGGTACTTTTTTTGTAGAAACAGATGAAATGTTCTTCAAAGATAGTATCACCGTCTTTGACTCTACGTTTACTTTGCGAGCCGACACCCTACTCTATAATTCTGAAACACAAGTTGTTACTTTCCTCGGACCAACTTTAATTAACCAAGATAGTAATTTGATTTATTGCGAAGAAGGGTTCTATGATATGGATACCAAATTGGCGGAGTTTACCAAAAATGCACAATATGTCAAAGGGGAACAAAAAGCGACTGCGGAAATGATTACCTATGATGGGTCGATGAAGGAAATTAGATTAGAGGGAGATGCACAATTTGAGGAAAACGATAAATTAGCCACGGCGGATGTCATTCGCTATGATGAGAAAGGCGAAAATATATTTTTAGAAGGAAATGCTTACTTTAGGGACTCTATACAAGAAATTAAAACCGATGAAAACATCAATTATAATTCTGACACCGAATCTTTCTCTACTACAGGTCGCTCAAAAGTAGTGGATGAAAAACAAATATTAGAAGCAGATGCCTTAGATTTTGATGACCAAACAGGCATCGGCATCGCAAAAGGAAATGTTTTCTGGCAGGATACGGTGGACAATATTTCCATTCTAACCGAAGTAGCCAATTACAATAAAGAAAGTGGTTATTTAAAAGCCACAGGAGGTCGTCCTTTATTGGCAATAGCAGACAAAGACACCTTATTTATGGCATCAGATACACTGCTATCTACGGAGGCTAGTGAGACGGATACAACAAGATTGATGGAAGCTTACGAAGATGTCC
>JBGCFJ010000906.1:0-3318 GCA_045106885.1 Saprospiraceae bacterium | reverse complement strand
CCTATTAATGGTCCATTAATTTTAATGTGATATTTTGAGATGCACCCATATTTTTTATTACATCAATCTTTTAGATGATGTTCTATTCTAAATAAAAAATTGCAAAACCTATAAATTACACTTATTTTTGGTCAATCCATTATTACTCCTACCAATCAACTAATGATGGTGGGTGATACGTTGAAAGTATCACCCACCATCAACTTGCACTTATCAACCATTTTAATACACTACCATTTTTTCAATAGTTTTCTTTAAAAATTTATTGAATAGTCCTTCTATTGAAGAAATCTTTAGAGGAAAATAGTAGAAAAAGATATTTTCAGATAGTTATAATTTAAAGGGTAACAAGTCTAATACAATTAGACCTGCCCTTTGCACTACGCCCAATACCCTTTGCTGAATAATAGCCTTGAGTTACTTTCTTAGTAAAAAAGTCCGTAGGTTTGGCATTTATTTAATTTAAGCAATGTATTCGCAGATAAAAACAATACTTAAATCTATTATTCCTAAAAAATTATGGCATCAGTATGAAGCTACCTTTCGGAGTATGGTTTATCTATACCATAAGGGGAACAACTTTAAATGCAATATTTGTGAAGCTAAGCTAAAATCTTTTATTCATTTAGCCAATAAAGACTTGCTTTGTCCTCGATGCGGTAGTCTGCCAAGAACCCGTCGGTTGTATAGTCTTTTAACTATCCATCAATTCTTAAACGGTCAATTTTTACATTTTTCCCCTCCTAAAAGTTTATATAAAAAACTATCAACCCTTCCGAGCATTCAATACCTTAGTTCTGACTTTGAAAATGAATTTCTAGCCACCTATCAATTTGATTTGACGAATATTGATTTAGGCAATAATACCATTGATAATTTCATTGCTTACCATGTCTTAGAACATATCGAAGCGGACCAGCAGGCAATAAAAGAACTATATAGAATAACTAAAAAAGGTGGAAAAGGATTAATTCAGACGCCCTTTAAAAAAGGAAGTATTTATGAAGATTTTTCGATTCAATCACCTGAAGAACGGCTGCTCCATTTTGGACAAGCAGACCATGTTCGTATATATAATGTAAAAGAACTGCAAAGTCGATTGGAATCAGCGGGATTTAAGGTAACAATACTATCTTTTACTACAGAAGCAAATAATCATTATGGCTTTAAAACTAGTGAAACCGTTTTACTAGTAAAGAAATAAACTAAAGTTGAGCACTCAAGTTTAGGGCAGACAACGGAAAATCTATATTTTCCAACGCTTAGAGCAGCGAATATAGGTTCGCTGTTGTCGAAAATGTCCAATCTTAGACGGGTAGCCATTTAAACACGCTCTAAGAAAATTTAATTTAAAATTTTCAACCACCTTCGGCGGAAATTTGAGATTGAGATTAAAAAGTATTGACATTTTAAAATATCGACAATTTGGTAATTTAAAATTTTGCGTAAGCGCCTAATAAGTACCAACTCATAATTAGATTAAAATTTCAGGGAGGTTATTTTTTCGATAGTTTTCTTCAAAAAATCAAGTCATAGCACCGCTACGGGTTTATTTTTTGGTAGTGCTACATTTGTAAGGCTATGTCTAAGTAAACCCCATAAGAAACATTGAGTTTATAAAATATTATAGCCTTACATTTATAGCACTACCTATTTTTTGAAGGAAAATAGTGAGAAAAGAATCCACTGAAAATTAATAGTAATTGTGTATTGGTACTTATTTCAAAATAAATGAAAAATTATACCCAACATATCCCCAAAGAAGTAGCAGTAAAATTAAAAACTCTTGGGGAAGCAGGAGAAATATGGTTCTGCAATATAAATAGTCAAATCCAAACAATAAAAGATTTATGGGGATTAAAATTAGGTGAAGTCTTGCATGGAGGTTCGGATAGTTTAGTGATTGAAGCCATTACTCAAGTAGGGCAATTAGCCGTTTTAAAAATAAGTATTCCTGATAGTTTTGGTCTTAGAAAAGAAGTGGTTATGCTAAACTTAGTAGCGGGAAATGGGTATCCTAAATTATACCAACAAGATGCTAAAGCTACTATTTTTTTAATGGAAAGATTAGGACAATCACTAGCTACAACCTCCCTTCCATTGGAACAAAAATTAGCCATTTCTTGTCAGGTACTAAAAAAATCTTGGTTAAAAATTGATAATACGCTTCAGCTTACGACGGGCCTAGAGAAGGCTGATTGGTTAGTTCATTTTATACAAAAACTGTATCAGGAATTCCCCAATGCTATCCCACAAAAAGCAATATTTAAAGCATTGCAATTTCTGGCGGCGAGAAAAGATGCTTATCATCCAACTAATTGTGTATTAGTTCATGGAGATGCTCATTTTGAAAACATCTTAGCTTCTTTAAATAATCCTACTTATAAATTGATTGACCCAGAAGGACTTTTTGCAGAACCTGCTTATGATTTAGCGATTCCAATGAGAGAAAATAATGCAGGAATTCTAGGTGAAAACATACTAAAAGCTGGTAGAAAAAGGAGTGAATTATTAGCAAAATTAACAGGCGTCGAGGAATTAGCTATCTGGCAATGGGGATTTATCGAAAGAATATCAACTGGATTATATTTGAAAAAACTAGGCTATCAAAAAGAAAGTCAAGTAACCTTACAAATCGCAACAATTTGGTCAGCAAGAAAAAAGTAAATTTTCCCATAAGTCGTTAATAGGAAAACTAGCTCATCAGATGACTAACGTCGTCCAGTCAGTAGGCAAGCAGCAGTGGCAGTAAGCAGTAAAGCCTTGATTTTCAATACTGAAATTTTGCCTAAACACAGTTATTTGAACAGTCTCGTCGTCCAGTCAGTAGGCAGGCAGCAGTGGCAGTAAGCAGTAAAGCCTTGATTTTCAATGCTGAAATTTTGCCTAAATACAGTTATTTGAACAGTCTCGTCGTCCAGTCAGTTGGCAGGCAGCAGGGCAGTAAGCAGTAAAGCCTTGATTTTCAATGCTTAAATTTTGCCTAAATATTGACCGAAAAAAGATTGCTATAACGTGCCGAAGCTACGCTCCTTAAAGGAAAATGGAAATTCAGCAATTCCTACAGACCGTTTCGAAGCTACGCTCCTTAATTTTTTACTAAAAGAGCAGCGCTCTGACCCCGTCTGTAGGATTAATTAACCCAAAATCCCTTTAAGGAGCGTAGCTTCGTCATCACAAAAAATAAATTGAAATCTTTTTGCGGTCAATAGGCAGTAGGCAGTAAAGCCTTGATTTTCAATACTAAAATTTTGCCTAAACACAGCTATTTGAACAGTCTCAACCACTTTGATACACCACTTTAGAGCGCTGATTATC
>JBGCFJ010000905.1:0-2433 GCA_045106885.1 Saprospiraceae bacterium | reverse complement strand
CGGAAATTAATAGAACCAATTACCCCTCCCTTCGGTCGGCTAGGTCAAAAATATATTAAACCCGACAAAGGCTAGAACCAACATTCTAGCCCTTATCCATTTTAATCATTCCAAATACTATTTATCCAAATTTCACAGACTAGACTAAACAAAAAAGTCCTATTAGAAACAATCTAATAGGACTTTTTTTCTTACTGAAAACCCTAATCCTTCCTAGGCGCAGTATCTGCCATATACTGCATCCCCGCCAAGTTCGTCAATAAGGCCATGGGGTCAGCTCCACCACGCAAAGTTTCCGAAGTATATTTTAGAAAATGGCCAATATCATCTACATCATTTTCGGTTAGACGGTCGCCAAAATTGGGCATCCCATTAGAAACCAAAGCACCATTTAAAATGATTTCTTTATGATTCTTAAAAACACCTTCTGAAGAGTGGGTCAAATCTGGTAAAGCACCACCGCCAGCACCAAAAGCATCACCGTGGCAAGTCAAACAAAATTTGATGTATAAATTAAGCCCTCGACCTACTTGTAAAGGTTCGCCTGTATGCGGTAAAGTGGTTAAAGAAGCGACTACAGGATTGACCATTTCTGGTGGCATTTCTCCAGTTCCATTTAATTTGAAAGTAAAAATACGTCCAGGGTGTACATTTTTAGTGAACTTACGAGTCAAGCCAACAATACCTCCCCAACCTACAACGACACTGACGTATTGTTCTCCATCAATTGTATAAGTGATTGGAGGCGCAATAATGCCTGTTAATAAATCTTTTTGCCATAATTTAGACCCATCTTTCGCATCGTAAATAGTGAATTGTCCTGTGGCATCTCCTTGTAAAACCAAACCACCCTTAGTCGTTAGAATACCACCATTCCAATGTGTTAATGGATGCTCGACTGCCCAAACTTCTTTTTGGGTAACGGGGTCAAAAGCAATGGTTCTACCATAAGGTCGCATCGGGTCTGGAGCGCCTGCGGAACCTGCACTAAAAGGCTTGTATAATTTATCGGCATAACTAACATTCCAACCTGTACCAGAACCACCTCTAGCGACTTTATTATAAGTATCTTCTGTTTCATGCGAAAAGGCGATACTAGCGGTATGTGAAGGAATATACATTAATTTAGTTTCTCGATTGAATGCTTGTGGTTGCCAATTATGACCACCATAAGCACCTGGTGCAATGACTGTATTTTCTCCAGGGTTTTTATATCGAGCCCCTGGCGCTTCAATCGGTCGTCCTTTTTCATCTAAACCAGTTGCCCAGTTGATTTGGGTATAAGGAGAACCAGAAATAAATTGCCCGTTGGTTCTATCAATCACATAGAAAAAACCATTTTTAGGGGCTTGCATCAATACTTTACGCATTTTACCATCAATCTCTAAATCAGCTAAAGTAATTGGCTGCGTAGAAGTATAATCCCAAGTATCACCAGGCGTGGTTTGGAAATGCCATTTATAACTCCCATTATCTGCATCTACCGCAACTATACTAGAAAGGAATAAATTATCTCCACCTTCTGGACTTCTTTGCAATTGGTCCCAAGGCGAACCGTTTCCAACACCTAAATAAACAGAGTTCATTTCAGGGTCATACACAATTGCATCCCAAACAGTACCACCGCCGCCATACTTCCACCATTCGCCTGTCCAAGTTTTAGCTGCTTCTTCCAAAATTGGATTTTCAAAGGGCTTAGAAGGGTCTCCTGGAACGGTATAGAAACGCCATTTTTGGTCACCTGTCGCCGCATCATAAGCCGTTACATAGCCTCTAGCGTCATATTCTGCGCCACCATTACCGATAATAACATTGCCTTTCGCAATTCTTGGTGCGCCCGTAATTGTATAATCTCGACTTTTATCTATGGTTAATTTTTCCCATTTTACCTTTCCTGTTGCGGCATCTAAAGAAACCAATCGACCATCTATTGTACCAACAAACACCGCTCCTTTGTATAAAGCAACCCCACGATTGACTACATCACAACAAGCTTTTTCCCCATAATCTCTGGGGACTTCTGGGTCATATTCCCAAATTTTTTCGCCTTTACGCAAATCAACTGCCCAAACCGTACTCCAAGGGCCTGTTAAATACATAATGCCATCTACTACGATTGGCGAGGCTTCTATCCCTCTTCGGACTCCTAAATCTAAAGACCAAGCCAAGCTTAAATCTTTGACCGTTTCTTTATTGATTTGCTCTAAAGTACTGTATCTATCTTCTTGATAATTACCGCCATAAGTTAACCAGTTGCCATCAATATCTGCTTTTGCTAAAGTTGCATCATCAATTGCATTGGTGACAGATTTTATATGTTCGACCGTCCCCGGTGCGGCGGGTTCTGGTTGACAATTAGCAAAAAGAAAAGCACAAAAGACACTTAATGTGCCATATTTGATAAAGTTCTTCATTAAAATGTAGCTTGTATAG
>JBGCFJ010000904.1:0-3374 GCA_045106885.1 Saprospiraceae bacterium | reverse complement strand
ATAGCACCAATAATTTCATAAATAGTCATGTCTCTTTTGCAAAGCAAAATTATTTTATATAGGTCTCCTGACATTTTTGCATTTTAAAAATGTCAATTTTTCAGTAAACCTTTATTTTTTTTGAAAAAAACTGACATTTTTTTCAATTTTTTGAATTGGCATTGACCTTGCAATAACAAAAAATGTAAAAACACGAAATTTGGTTTTATGAAAACCTTTTATTGATTGTTTTTCAATTTTTTTCATTCGTGTCAATTATTGTTTAACTTTTAAAATTTGGTAATTATGATGCTGATTAGTAAAAAAAGCACACCTACTTTTCCTCTATTCTTTGATGATATTTTTACAAAGAATTTATTCAATGGAGGAAACCAATCTACTGACTCCACTATTCCGGCGGTGAATATTTTAGAAAATGACACCGATTTTTTAGTCCAAATGGCTGCTCCCGGTATGAACAAAAAGGACTTTATTGTTGAATTGGATAAAGAGACTTTAACTATCTCTATTCAAAAAGAAATAAAGAAAGAACAAGAAAAGGAGCACCAATTTATTCGAAAAGAATTTAGCTATGACACTTTCCGTCGAACCTTTCATTTACCCAAAACGGTAGTAGATGAATCTAAAATAAAAGCTCAATACAAAGATGGGCTTTTAGAAGTCTTAATTCCAAAGAAGGAAACGGCCAAAGCTTTACCTCCTAGACGTATTCGTATTACTTAGCAAGTATGTTTTACTAAGATAGTACATGCTAATTTGTGGTATATCTGTTTTTTCATAATAAGCGATTTTAAATCAATTATGTTTAACGGAAACCCCTACTCTTTTCTTTATCCTCCGATAGGTACTGGTTTATCAATTCATTTGGTAGGGGTTTCCTTTTTTAAGTTATTAAAAATTGAACGATGAGAAAAACATTAGTTTTATCTGGTTTAGTAGCATTTGTGGTAACTGCTGTTACTACTGCGGGCATCTTTACTTTCTTTAATCCCACATCAAAGGAAAGTATTAAAATTGAGCACATTACTAGTACACCCGCTACTCAAGCGGTTTATACGACTGATGAAGAAGGAAAATTTATTCCTTTAGATTTTTCTAAGGTAGCAGAAGAGGTAATGGATGCAGTCGTACATATTAAGTCCACTCAGACATATAATAACAATACAATTTCTAATAGACAATCTCCTACGCCTTTTAATGATTTATTCGGGCAAGAGGATTTATTTCAAGAGTTTTTTAGCCCTCGAAATTTTCAACAGCAACCCCGCAATAAGCAAAGACGGCCCCAAGTCAAAATGGGACAAGGAAGTGGAGTTATCATTAGTAAGGAGGGGTACATTGTTACGAATAATCACGTCATTGCTGACGCAGATGACTTAGAGGTAACGTTATATGATAATCGCACTTATAAAGCGAAGATTGTTGGTACTGACCCAACGACAGATTTAGCATTAATCCAAATCAAAGAGAACGATTTACCAAATCTTCCTTTAGTTAATTCGGATGAAGTAAAAGTAGGCGAATGGGTCATGGCGGTAGGAAATCCCTTCAATCTAAATTCGACTGTCACAGCGGGTATTGTCAGCGCCAAAGGACGAAATATTAATATCTTAAAAGAACAGTTTGCGGTAGAGAGTTTTATCCAAACTGATGCGGCAATTAATCCCGGTAATAGCGGTGGTGCATTAGTCAATCTACAAGGTGGTTTGATTGGTATTAATACAGCTATTGCGAGTCCAACAGGAAGTTATTCTGGTTATGGCTTTGCGGTGCCAACGAATATTGTCAGTAAAGTAGTAGAGGATTTGATGAAATATGGAGTGGTGCAACGAGGAGTTTTAGGTGTAATGATTCGAACGGTTGATGGCAATTTGAAGAAGTCTAAGGATTTGGAAGTAATGTCGGGTGCCTATGTTGATAGCCTTTTAGCTAATAGTGCCGCAGGAGAGGCAGGCATTCAAAAAGGAGATGTCATATTGGCTATCAATAATTTATCCGTTGAAAGTTCTCCTAAATTACAAGAGATAATTGCTCGTCATAGACCAGGAGACAAGCTAAGTGTAAAAGTAAATAGAAAAGGAACAGAAAAAACGTTTACCGTCACCTTGAATAACAGAAAAGGCAACACCAATCTAGTTAAAAACGAGCATAAAGAAATCTTAAGTATTTTGGGAGCAAATCTAGAAACTTTAGATAAATCAGCCGCTAGAAAATTGGATGTTATAGGAGGTGTAAAAGTAAAAGAATTATATACTGGAAAACTGAAAAAGCAAACGGATATCAGACCTGGATTTATCATCACTAAAATAGATGGGCAGAAAATCAAGACCATGGAAGAACTCATCAAAAAATTAGAAGATAAAAAAGGTGGCGTCCTATTAGAAGGTATTTATGAAGATATTCCAGGCGAATTTTATTATGCTTTTGGGCTTTAGTAAAGAGTAAAAAATTAGTAAAAAGCGTTTTCATGGGATTAGAACAGGAAGTTGTCCTTAGTAGCTATTGGGGCAACTTTCCTCCCAAACCATTATTTCCTAACCTAAAAATGAAGAAATATGTCAAGTTTGAAAGTAAGAATATTAGACTATCAACCTCACTTGGTTTCGATTGAATTGCCTGAATTAAAACAGGTGATGCATATGCCTAGACAAGCTTTTGATAGGAGTAGGAATTCAGGAATATATGAGGTTTTAGAGCCTAGAAGATTGCCAAAATGTATATAGTTGTGTTGTACGTATGATTACGTCTACCTCGACCAGATGAGCGTCGAGGTAGGCACAGCTATAGGATAATTCTTTATTCGCTTTAACTACTTAAATATTAGAAAGATGAAAGAGCAAACCCTTTCTAGAAATAAAAAAATACCAGTTAAAATATTAAACATTAAAGATGATAAGCTTAAAATAAAGCTACCTTTTTTGGATATACCAATTACGATGAATGATGACTTTTTTAAGCGAAGGGTCGCAAATGGTTATTTTCAAATTAATGAAAATAAAATTAAGCAGCGATTCAACATTGAATCGCTTAATTAATTTTTTAACATCAAAAATATACACGACTTTATAAAAATACGCAATCAGTGATACACGGTTATCCACAAAGGTTGTGCTTACATTTTAGTAGTATTCATATTTAAAAACTATAAAAACTATAATTATGTACCACACTAATCTTACATTGAAAAACATATTCAACTTCAACCCATATTTCGATACAGGGAATAAATGGCCAACAAAGAAAGAATACTTAATTTTTTGCTTGACTATATTTTGTTTTACTCTTAGTCTCACTGCTCAAAATCCCTTTTTTGTTTCTTCCAATACCCAGCAAGCAGTAGGCGTTTTTGATGTGAACACAGAAGGGGCTATTAC
>JBGCFJ010000903.1:0-11087 GCA_045106885.1 Saprospiraceae bacterium | reverse complement strand
CAATCAGATTAATACATTCTATTAATCACTAATTTTCGATTCATAATCCGTTTTCCTTCTACATTAATTATTACTTGATAAAAGCCATTAGTCATCTCATTCAAAGGTATTTGAATAATGCCCTTTTCAACTTGGTCCATTTTCACTGTTTTAATAACTTGTCCAAAATTATTGGCAACTTGAACAGTTGCTGCCTTGCCAATCACTTCTCTTAAGTTAATATTTAAAAGGTCAATAGCTGGATTTGGAAAAATGCTAATTGCTTTGGCATTTAAGTAAAAAACTACTTCCTTAATTGATGTATAATCATAAGTACCGTCGATATAAACTTGTTTGATACGATAATAATTATTCCCAAAGCTTGGGCGAGTATCTCTGTTGGTATAGCCTGTAGCGGCGTCCCCTAAATCCTCATTCTCTACCCTACCAAAAGCTTCAAAAGAAGTGCCATCTGTAGATTTTTCTAATAAAAAGTAATCATTTTTATACCCTGTATTAGTCGCCCATTGTAAAGCTACTTCTTCTTCTTTTGGGAAAGCTGCAAAATCGAGTCTAGACGCCCTTAATCCGCTAGTATTTTGACAGTTTACTTTAAGGATGATTTCATCAGCACAGTCGGTTAATTGGTTGATGAATTTGAAAACGTGTTTTCCTGCACCTGCATATAATTGAATCTTATCGCTGTCTGTTTCACATTTTGTAATGTCATCAGTGTAAATGCTGCCATTTTGTTCAATAACGTAATGTCCTAAATCAGCGCTAAGTATTGGTACGCAGAATCTGATTTTTTCTTCACAATTATCAATAGTATAACTTGCTGTACGAGGCTCAATAAAATCTTCACAATCAGGCTTATTGCCTACGCAGCGTTTTAATAAGACGGTTTCTTCACAACAAGTCTGAATATTTCGAATGGTCACAACTACATTATCCGAATTTCCCATAGGAACTTCGACTAAAGTACTTTTTGCAACACCCGTAATATTCGGATTTAAGGTAGTTTCTACCCAAGTTATTTGATGTGTTATCTTCAAATCACCATAGTTGTTTATTGGATTTCCGCCCATAACAATTAAGATAGGCGCATTTTGCGTCCAATTTCCAGAAGGGTCAATTGAGTTCATCCATGTAGTTAATTCTGTCGCATTATTAACCATTCCTGAATGGTTAACGCCATTTACTAGCCAATTATCAATTTTATAAGGACCACTATTTCCTGCCCCAGATAGTAAAGCATAAGAATAAGCTGTTAAATTCTCAAAATCACAACCATGATTTGGGGCAATTAGTTGACCATTCGCCGAAATTTGGTAATTATGAATCTCATTTAGGTTAACGGGTAGGCATATTTCACCTACCGTTTCATTTTCAGGTACACAAACTACATTTTCAGTAGCAATTGGCACACAAGTCTCACAATTTTGAATTAAGTTAATATTGGCAATAACTTGACAACCATTTCCATCTGTTATAAGTATCTTGTAGTTGCCTGCTGCTAAATTATTTGCAAAATGAGAAGTCGATACATTAGGCGTCCAATTATAACTTAGATTACCTGTACCTGCTACATTCAAGTTAATATTACCATTATTATTACAACAGCCAGGATTTGTAATATTTTTGATAACGGTTATATCTTCTGCTACGCTTATCACTACATCATCTCTATTGGTACAACCACCCGCACTTGTTACATATACCGAGTATGTTAAGGAGGAGGTTGGACTCACTACAGGATTGGCAATGTTTGGATTGCTTAAACCTGTTGTTGGCACCCATTGATAAGTTATTCCTCCACTCGCATTTAATTGAGTTGAACTACCTTGACAGATGGTTTGGTCTACTCCTGCATTGGCGCTATTAGAATTAGTTACATAAACCACTACATCATCTCTATTTTGACAACCATTGGAATTTGTTGAGTAGACTGTATAAGTTACTGAGGAGGTCGGACTTGCTATAGGATTGGCAATATTTGGATTGCTTAAACCTGTTATTGGTACCCATTGATACGTTACGCCTCCACTCGCATTTAATTGAGTCGAACCACCTTGACAGATGGTTTGGTCTGTCCCTGCATTAATGCTTCCATTATTATTAACAAATACTGTTATTTGGTCACTTGCTGTACAGCCATTGGCATCCGTTACAAATACAGTATAAGTAGTTGTCTGTGTTGGACTAGCAATTGGTGTTGGACTAGTAGGATTACTTAACCCCGTTGCAGGTGTATACAAATAAGACACACCAGAGGTTACCGTTAATGGGGTACTTCCTCCTAGGCAAATCGTTTTATCTTCACAACCAACGACAAGTGTTGGTTGGTTGACAAAGACGGTTACTTGGTCACTTCCTCCACATCCACCAACAGAAGTTACGGTGTAAGTGGTCGTTACCAAAGGATTTGCTATAGGGTTGGCAATATTCGAGTTGCTCAAACCCGTACTTGGACTCCAACTATAAGTAACACCGCCTGTGGCATTTAATTGTGTAGCGCTTCCCGCACATATCCTCGCATCATTTCCTGCATTAATGTTTGCATTATCATTATTAACAAACACCGTTACTTCATCCGTTCCTCTACAACCAGCTGCATTGGTTATTTCTACGGTGTAAGTTGTCGTAGCAATAGGTGTTAAGGTTGGATTAGGAATATTTGGATTACTTAAACCAAAACTAGGACTCCAATTATAGCTGATTCCTCCTGAAGCATTCATTTGAGTGCTTTGTCCAGAACAAACAGTTTGGTCTGGACCTGCATTAGCTGTGGCATTTCCTCCTACGAAAACAATTACTTCATCGCTACTAGAACAACCGTTGGCATCTGTACCCGTTACGGTATAAACCGTTGTGGTACTTGGTGAAGCATTTGGTGCTGGAGAAAATGGATTGTCTAAACCTGTAGCTGGACTCCATACCCAACTTACGCCTCCATTTACGGTCAATCTTACACTTCCACCACCACAAATAGTTTTATCTGGGCAGCCAATTACCGTTGGGTCATTTCCAATGAATACCATTACTTGGTCAGTTGCGGTACAACCTTGTGCCGTTGTTGCCGTTACCGTATAAGTCGTTGTTACCAAAGGATTCGCTACAGGATTGGCAATATTAGGATTGCTTAAACCTGTGTTAGGACTCCAATTATAAGTAATACCGCCTGTGGCATTTAAGAAAGCTGCACTTCCTTGGCAGATTGTTTGGTCTGCTCCCGCATTGATGCTCGCATTGTTATTTACAGATACAATTACTTGGTCAGTTGCGGTACAACCTTGTGCTGTTGTTGCCGTTACCGTATAAGTCGTTGTTACCAAAGGATTCGCTATAGGATTGGCAATATTAGGATTGCTTAAACCTGTGCTAGGGCTCCAATTATAAGTAATACCACCTGTAGCATTTAAGAAAGCAGCACTTCCTTGACAGATTGTTTGGTCTGCTCCCGCATTTGCAGCGATAAAATTATTAACTATTATCGTCACTTCATCCGTACTAGTACAACCAGCCGCATTTGTAACAGTAACTGTATAAGTGGTCGTCGTGCTAGGATTCGCTACAGGATTGGCAATATTAGGATTGCTTAAACCTGTGCTAGGACTCCAACTATAAGCCACTCCCCCACTTGCGTTTAATATGGTATTCCCGCCTTGGCAAATGGTTTGGTCTGCTCCTGCATTGGCTTGTGCATTAGCACCGACTATGACGGTTACTTGGTCACTTGAACTACATCCATTTGCATCCGTACCGACTACCGTATAAGTGGTCGTTGTTGTTGGACTAGCTATTGGATTAGGTACATTCGTTGCACTTAATCCTATTGTTGGGCTCCACTCGTAACTTATACCTCCTGATGCTGACAGCATGGTGTTTTCTCCCATACAAATCTCCGCAGCCTGTCCTGCATCTACTATCGGAGAAGGATTGACGGTTACCACTATGTCATCATAACCAACACAACCTGCTGCATTTGTCACTTTGACCGTATAGGTGGTATTTATTTGAGGTGATGCGGTAGGATTTGCAATATTTGGATTGCTTAAACCTGTGCTTGGTGTCCATTCGTAATTTACACCACCTGTTGCTTGTAATTGAATAGATTCTCCATCACAAACGGATTGGTCTATTCCTGCATCAGCAGTCAATGTTCCTGCTACGGTTACGGTAATTTCATCCATCACCATACAACCCTCAGCACCCATGACTAATAATTGATACGTCGTGGTAACTGGAGGGCAGGCTAATGGGTTTGGAATATCCGTCGCACTTAAACCAATTGCTGGTGACCATTGATATTGGGAACCATTTCCTAAGCCTTCCAACTGCACGCATTCGCCGTCGCAGATGGTAATATCTTTTCCTGCATCCGCAAAAGGTAATTTATTAACATTAATATTTTGTACACTTCTATCTGTACATTCTCCATCGTCAATATCTAAACTTATCGTTTTGCCACCAGGTGTATCCCATCTCACAACAATACTTGCTGCCGCTGGTGCAGTTAAACTTGGTAAGCTACTAGAAATAATTTGCGCATCTCCTATCTCCCAGAATAAAGCAGCCCCAGGACTTGCTGTTCCTGTAAATTCAATCGTCACGTCACTTTCTGCACAAATTGGGTTTTGTACGATAAATTCCGCTTCAGGAGCGCCAGCTTGGAAAATAGCAAATTCTTCAACTACTGCACACCCTTCTTCATCATAAATCGTAACGGTAAAATTACTAACCACTCCATTTAAGTAGGCATCAAAAGTAAGCGTTGCTCCGTTTACATTGGTGTTCAAATAACCGCCACTACCTAGAATGGTATAATGGATGATGTTTTCACTAATGGTAATACTAGCTGGTACAAAATCTCCTGTACAAGTTGATGTATTTTCCATTCCTACAATTACCGTTGGAGCTACTGGTGCATCCAAAGTGATTAAACCATATACTGCTTCACAATTATCTGCTGCATTTCTAACTAAAATGGTATAATCTCCTGCTGGTAGATTATCGTAGAAACTATTGCCACTCCAAGACAATCCATTATTGATACTATACTCTAATCCACCTTGTCCATCAGCAAGAATAGTTATTGAACCATTGTCTACGCCACAGTCAGATGGGCTAACAGCTAGTACCTCATTTATAATTGGTAGTGCTGGTGCTACTAATGCACAATTTGGATGAATGGCGATACAAGTCCCATCTTCATTAGCGACGCTTATCTGGTAAATACCTGCTGTTAAGCCCGTAAATTGATTGGAAGTTTGCCAATTAAGTCCATCATCAATACTATATTGTAAGTTGCCTTGTCCACCCGTTGCTAATACCATCAAGCGACCATCTTCTACGCCACAATCAGTAGGATTTGTGCCAATACAATCTGTAATAATTGGTCCTGTTGGCGCATTCACGACTACTGGGTTATTATTATAAGGAATGGCACAACTCTCATCATTATTTCTTACCCATACATTGTATAAACCTGGTAATAAGTTGATAAAGGAATTGCCATTACTCCAAGTTACCCCATCTAAACTATATTGTAAGCCTTCGGTTCCATCTGCTACTATGGCAATCATCGCATCATTTGCCTTACAATCAGAAGGATTACTTACTGCTACACTTGTAATACTTGGTGGAGTTGGACTAATCAAGTTTACTGGGTTGAAAGCATAAGCAGCAGTACAACCTGTATTATTATCTTTGATAAAGACATTATAAATACCACCTGCCAAATCGTCAAAATTTGAATGATTAACAAAGTTAATCCCTCCATCAATACTATAAGCCAAATTACTTCCTGATGCGGTTATGCTAATAGTTCCATCAGCTGATTCACAAGAAGTTGGGTCGCTAGTCACGACTTGGTCAATACGGAAAGTATTCGTGCCATTCGTTCCACTAATCGTTATAGGATTTCCAGTGTACGTTACTAAACAATTATCATTAATATTTCTAATGGCTACGTTATAGTCTCCATTTAATAAATTAATAAAGTTATTACTAGATTGCCATGTGCCGCCACCATCAATACTATATTCTAAAGCAGACTGACTACTCGCTTCTATAGTAATTCCTCCTGTACCATTTTCACAACCATTATCATTGACAATAACGTTATCAATCGTTCCGCCAATCGGGTCAACTAAAGTAATCGTAGGATAAATTGCTGCACAGGATTCATCCGAATTGGCTACTCGGATATTATAAATACCTCCAGTTAAGTTAGCGAAAGTACTGCTTTCTTGCCAAGTTGCTCCTGCATTTACACTATAGATTAAATCTCCTGCTCCACCCTCAGCGGTAATTTCTATAAGTCCATCATTAAGCCCACAGTCTGTTGGATTTATTTGAAGCACCTCTACTATAGTAGCCCTTTCAGGATAACGAATATTTATTGGATTTTGAGTGGATGCTATTTCACAAGTACTGCCTTCATTTCTAATCGACACATTATAAACACCTGGTTGTAAGTTATCAAATAACCCTGTGTTGTTCCAATTAATTCCTCCATCAATACTATATTCTAAACTAGTACTTCCTGCGGTTGCTGTAATATTGACACTTGCATTATCTGTTCCACAATCCGTCGGTTGATTGACGGCTACTGTCGTCAATGTTGGAGCAGTAGGCCCTTCTAAAACAAGGCTATTTAAAGCATAGCTGGTCACACAAGTATTACCTGCATTACGAGTATATACGTCATATTGACCTGTTGGTAAATTAATAAAATTATTACTAGACTGCCAGATGGTCATGATGCCATTATCTAATCCGTATTCTACCGCTTCTGCTCCTGCTGCTATAATCGTTATCGCACCATCTCTTGCATCACAATCTGATGGATTAACTAGGCTAACATCTGTAAAAGTTGGAGCTATAGGTTTAACCAGCGTTACTGGTGGATAATAACTAACACAATTTCCTCCATTTGCGGAAACAGCAATAAAATAAGTTCCTCCTGCTAAATCTGTAAACTCATTAACAGGGGAAAAATTAATGCCTCCATTAATACTATATTGTAAATCTGCTCCATTAGCGTTTATGGAAATACTTCCATTATCCGCATCACAGGCAGGATTGACTAAAGGTACACTCGTAATCATAGGAGCTACCCCATCACCAATAATTACTGGATTATTTGCATAGGGTACTTCGCAACCTGTTCCTTTTACGACAATTAGATAAGAACTAGCTGGTAAATTAGTAAAGGTATTATTTCGACTAAAAGTTAAACCACCATCAATACTATATTCATAATTATTGGTTAAGCCTGTTGCATTAATCGTAATCGTACCATCAAATTGGCCACATTCTGTGACGTTAGTCATGGCTACATCAACAGTTGGTCCAGGGATAACCGTTACCGTTACAGAATCTGTATTCGCACAACCAAAATCATTGGTTACTGTGACCACATAAGTAGTCGTTTCGGTAGGACAAGCAATTGGATTAAAGCAAGTATCGTGGTTTAAAGTAGCACCATTTGACCATTGGAAAATCGAGCCACCCTGTGCTTTTAGTTCGACACACGCACCTATACAAATTGTATCTCCTTTTGCTGCTGAAAAGGCTTGGGCAGTAGGATTTACCGTTACTTCTTTGGTAATCGAATCCCGACAACCATTAGTGGATTCTACGATTAATGTTACTTGATAAATACCTGCATTAGCATAAGTATAAGATGGATTTTGTTGATTGGAGACTCCTACGCCACCTCCAAAATCCCAAACCCAACCCGTTAAAGTCGTATAAGTAACGCTATTATCTGTAAAATTAGTAGTTGTTCCTTGACAAACCGTAGTGGCTTGAAAAGCTGGATTTGGTACGTCAAAAACATTAATTCGTACAGTATCATATTCTAAACAATCCAATCCAACATCTACTGCTACAATATAGGTAGTACTTACCGTTGGATTGGCAATTGGATTGGCTGAGAAAGGGTCACTCAAACCTGTGGTTGGTGTCCAACTATAAGTAGCCAAAACATTATCAATATCTGCATCTAGTTGAATAGATTCTCCTTGACAAATATCCGCCATAGAAGGAGAAATATGTATTTCTGGGCAAGGTAGTAAAGTGATAATAGCTGCCCCTTCGTCATCTTCTTCCTCTTCTTCCCCTTCCTCTTCTTCATTATCAGGAGTAGAATCTGTATCTTTGATATTATTCCCTGCCTCATCTTGTTGCCCTGATATTTCAGCAACATTTTTGAAATCATCGCCAGCATTTCCGCTATTCAATACTAACGTAATGTCTAAGCAAACCGTTTGGTTAGACACAATCGGTGTTTGAATGGTTTGATTGACTTCTCTAGCAGAAACAATTGTCCAATCATTATTATGTGCATTATTTGTACTTAGGCTAAGACCACTTGGAATGTAGTCGGTTACTAAGACCTGATAAGCGGTAATATTTCCTTCATTGGTTACGCAAATCCGATAATCTATATCGTCTCCGATTCCTACTGTTTGCGCTTGATTAGGCGCTAAGTTTTTAGTTAATGCTAAATCAAATAAGCCGACTTCTATTGTTTCATAATCGTGATCATCCTCATCATTTGGATTATCAATAGCGTTATTAATAGGCGTTCCATCATTATTATCTATATTATCTAAAGTAGAGTCATCATCGTTTCTAGCTGGGCCACCCGCCTCATCTGCTGCTATAAAAATTTCAGCAAAGTTGGTGACTTGACTATTTTCAGCACCTGGATTTATTCTCAAAGATATGGACAATTCTGTGCTAGTTCCAGCCGCTAAATAATTAATCGTTGTGGTTGCTCGATTTGCGTTTATAGCCGTCCAGCCTGCTGAATTTACAAAAGATAAAGTGGATGGAATATAGTCCACTACCCCAATGTCATAGGCATCATAATCTCCTTGATTATGAACATTAATGGTATAATAGATTGTATCTCCTACCTTTACGCCTGATAATTGGGTGTTGGCTAATTTTTTATCTAAAGCTAAATCAAAAGTACAAGCTGCATCAGATACATTAACCCTTTCAATAGTTGTACATCGACCATCACTAGTCGTCGCTTTAATATAATAAGTTGCTGCCCCTTGTCCTGTAATGATGTTGGATGAAGGAATCTCATTTTGTGCATCCGCTAAACTATTATGATAAGTAATCGTTCCAGTTGAGCTACTAATTAAGTTGCTTAGATTCAAAGTTTGCGCTAAACATAGTTTTACGTTTGTTTCTGTAAGGGTGAGTGTTGGTAAAGGAATTATTTTTAAATTTAGGGTAACAATGCTATCACAGCCACTGACTGCTTGAAAGGTCTCATTATAAATACCAGATTGTGTTAGATTTTGTGTGCCCAGCGTATAACTTTCACCTTCACAAATACTTTCTGATAAATTGGTCTTGATAGTTAAATTAACGGTTAAATTTAAGACAACAGTACTATCACAACCATTATTCGCTAGTAAATTTGCTTTATAAGTTCCCGCAGTGGTATAAACTTGATTATTGAAGGTATAAGACTGTCCTTGACAAATTCCTTTATTAATTGTAGTAACGTTTGAATTACAAATAGATACAGTTACTTCCACTTCGTCTTGGTCGTCCTCTTCCATCACGCCATTATTAAATACTGAATCGTCATCTTTTGGATTAGGATTACTACCAGAAAAATCATCGTCAGCAAAGACAATTTCTGCTACATTATTTAACTTAGTACCTTGAAAATTTTCATCAATAGTCAAATAAACATCAACAGTGGTCATTGCTCCACTCGCTAATGGTCCTTGTATGTTAGTTCTGTAATTGCCATTAACGATAGTCCAATTAGGTTGATTAAGGGTTTCGTCGAAATACAAGCCAGCTTGAGGATAATCATTAACAGCTATATTATAGGCAGCTAATTCACCCTGATTAAAAACAGTAATATGGTAATGTACGGTATCCCCCGGTTTGAAAGAGAGGGGTTGGTTAGGTGCTATTGTTTTTTCTAAGGCCAAATCAAACGAACAAGCCTCTACTGTAATATTTATAGGAACAACGACAAAACAAGTAGTCGATAATTGCGAATTTTGTCTAGCATAAAAACTTGTAGTAGTAGTTGAAGTCCAATTACTGCTTACTTCATTCGTTTCATTAATGGCATCTATTTCTGTAGGATAAAATTTAATACCGTTGGCCGTTTCATTTACCAAACCAGCTAAATTAATGACTTTATCTATACAAACTTGGGTGTCTCTTGTCGTAAGTACAGGTAAGGGAATAACACTTAGGTTTAAAGTAACAATACTATCACAAACAATTGTTCCTACTAAAGTATCATTATAATTTCCTGCTACAGTAAGATTGGTATTTCCAAAGAAATAAAAGTCACCTTCACAAATAGTTGCTTGTACGGTATCGTAAACCGAGGATACATTTTCAAAGCAAGCATTTGGTGTCCCTAAATCTCCATAAGCTACGCCGTCTGCCATTTGGGTATTTTCCGAACTAATCCATTGAGATACTTCTACAAAAGAAGTGGCATAAGCTGCTGAAGTATCCATTCTTGCCCATATTGCCTCAAAACAAGTATTAGCGTCCGTGATAACTTCTTCTTCCAACTGAAAGCATAATTGCGAGGTGGTTACCCACGAACCATCTGCTAGTAAACTAATACTGCCATCTATGGTATTTAATAAATCTATGGTATAATTCAAGAAACTAAGATTGCTTTCAAAACCTAAGTTGCCCGTACCTGTAGCATCTTGATTTTGTAAATCTTGCACTAAAGTAAAAGCGTCATAATCTGTATTACCTAATAAAGAAATCCCTGATTGGTAACTTCCTAAATTGGCATCGTAATACAAACGATAATTTTGTCCTGCCAAGCCCCAAGGAGTTCCATCCGTACTGCTTAATTGCACATCATAGCAAGCCGTATTAGTTGAACAGTCAAAATTGTTTAAACTCAATTGAATACCATATTGTCCTGGCATCACACAACTATTTGCCAAGCAACTAGCTTCGCCATCACTACTTTCTAAATCATTATAGCCTACTCCATTTGCCATTTGTGTATTTTCCGCAGCAACCCATTCTGCTACTTCTACAAAGGAGGTCGCATAAGCTTCTGTTCTGCCCATTCTACC
>JBGCFJ010000902.1:0-5186 GCA_045106885.1 Saprospiraceae bacterium | reverse complement strand
GCATTGGCTGGCTCGAAGGTATAACTAAGTATTTCTCCCCCAAAAGTCAGCTTGTTTTCTGGGTTGACAAAATAAGTAAACTCTGGTTTAAAATCTACATTTTGAATCGTTGAATTCCACGTAAATCTATCTAAATCATCTTCTCCAAATGCCAATTCATAATCATAATTACTATAGAAAAAAGTAAAATTAGAAAATAAACGATCATTAAAAAGGTGATTCCAACGAGCAGTTGCCGTTTGACTTCCCCAACTAAATCCTTGTTGGGCATCAAATTTAAAATTATCTCGACCTAAATAACCCGATACAAAAATTCTATTTTTTGTATTGATATTGTAATTCGTTTTCATCGTTAAATCCCAAAAATTCAAAGCGGCTCCATCGTCTAATACATCCGTAAATGCTTTGGCAAATACATCCGCATAAGACCGACGACCTGCGATAATAAAAGAAGCCTTATCTTTTACAATCGGTGCTTCTACTGCCAATCGACTAAAAATAGACCCCACTCCACCTTGTACAGCTAATCTCTTACTATTCCCTTCTTTGGTTCTAACATCTAAAATCGAAGCAATTCGACCACCATATCGAGCAGGAATACCACCTTTAATCAATTTGACATCTTTCACCGCATCAGGATTAAATACAGAGAAAAATCCCAATAAATGCGAAGAATTATAAACAGGCGCTTCATCTAGCAATACCAAACTTTGTCCGACACTTCCTCCTCTTACATTAAAACCACTTGCGCCTTCGCCAACCGTAGAAACCCCTGGCAAGGTTTGAATACTTTTAATGACATCAACTTCTCCTAAAAAAGAAGGCAATTTTTGAATCGTTTTAATATCCAGTTTCTGCGTACTCATTTGCACGCCAGAGACATTAATATCTTCTGGTTCGCCTGTCACAACTACTTCAACTAAATTTACGCCGCCTTCACTTAATTCTAAGTCAATGCGTTGATTAACCGTTAAAGGGACTTCTTTGGTAATGGTTTCATAGCCTAAAAAGCGATACTCCACCGTATAATCGCCAGGTTCGAGCGTAATGGAATAAAAACCATAAACATTGGACACCGTGCCACTTGCCGTTTCTCTGACAAAGACGGTCGCACCAATAATACTTTCTCCATTGTCGGCATCGGTGATATAGCCGCTAATGGTTACTTTTTCCTGTCCAAAAAGGCTTAGACCAATCGAACAAAATAAAAATAAGGTTAATAATTTTTTCATAAAATGTTAAGGTGATTTAATAAATCGGGTGTTAAGTCTTACTTATCTCTTGGCAGTTAAGTTAGACGCTATTATTTCAAGGTTATTAAAAGGCTTCCAAAAAACTATAGGCGCTTACACAAATTTTAAAACCAATTCCGATACAAATCGGAATCGATAATTCAAAATGTCGATAATTTTTAATCTCAACCTCAAATTCCCGCCGAAGGTGGTTTAAAATTGAAAATTTGAAATTGAAAATTGAAAATTAAATTTTACTTAGGTTCTTTATCTAGCCTTCTTCCATATAGACAACTGACAAGGCATTATACACCTATCCAGTTTTTAATTTTAATGAAAACAAAACACTAAAAATGGATTCTTGTTTGATAAAAAATAGATTTAAGGGATAAACAGTAAAAAACGCTAATGTTGGGAAAAAGAACATTGGGGCAACTAAATCTGGAAATAATTCTGAGTATCCTATATCAAGTGGTAAAAACGATTTTGGCTTATCCAAAACTCACGTTAATTAGAGTCTGTCCGTAAACTTGTGCTTTGCATGTCTAACGTAATCGCCAAATTTATTTGACTGATTCAAAATATTGACTGTCAGTAATTTATGAACCTACCAAATAAATTTGGTGGTTACGAACGGAACAAAATCGACTTTACAGACAGACTCTAATTAATAGCACAAATTTACTGTTGAATAAGCAGAAAATAATTAAGGTAGCTTAAGAAGTGAATTTTAAGCTTATAATATAAGTTAGTGTAGCTTTTACTATTTTAGGCGATTTACCTTTTTCTCAAATCGTCCGTTTCCTATTTTTAATTATTGTCTTTTTATCTTTTGTCACCGCTTCTGATTCTAATACTTCCGCTATGAGTGGCTTGAGTTCCACAGGTATTTCTCCTGACAGTCCAGAACCTTCTTTATTTATTAAAATTATATGGGGGGCAACGATTGGAGCTGTTGCTTTGATTATGATGACCAATTCTGGGATTGATGGTGTAAAAATGGTTGCTAATTTGGGTGGCTTTCCTGCTTTTTTTTTATACTATTTGTTGCTTGAGCTTTGGTTAAATTGGGGCGTTCTCCAAGTACTTTGGAGTGATTATTCTCTATTTATTCATTAGACGCCCTAATCGTCATCAATATTTTTGTTAGAGAAAAAGCAGAAATTCCCGTCCAAATACCTTCCAACACCATAAAAGGAACAAAATCAATTAGATAAGAAGAATAAAAAGCCATACCTGACCCTACCACATTCATCAACATATACCAAGGACTATTGGCCGCTAATTTTCCATTCAAATTCATTAAATAGCCGATTAGTAAGATAGTTACACCAATAGCGCCGATGATTTCTGAAAAGGTCATGCTTATATTTTTTTATTTTTTGATAATAATTTTATTCTGCTTTGTCTACTTCTATGAAATTAATCTGTTTCCAGTCACCCTTAAAATCATCATTTTTTTGAGGGCTTCCATGCGTACTTCTACCCTGCTGAATATAACCTGTTAATAATTGGGTCAATTCCGCTACTTTCTGAGGTGCTTCTCCCTGCAAATTAAGCGCCTCTGCTGGGTCATTTTTCAAATTATATAGTTGAATCGGTGGCAGAGTATCAATCGCTTTTACTTGTCTTGGATTCGGAAAACTCCAACCTGCTGAACCTGCATCCATTATCAATTTCCAATCGCCTGCACGAATGGCAAAACCGCCATTAACAGAATGATGAATGGCATCTTTTCTAGTTATTGGAGTAGGTTTATTTTCAAAAAATGGCAATAAACTATAACTATCTTCTCCTTCATTTTCGGCTAAGTCATAATTAATAATATCCGCACAAGTTGCCATTAAATCTGTACTGACAATTAACTGATTTGTCGTCCTATTTTCAGTAATTACTTTTGGCCATCTGGCTATAAAAGGAACTCGATGTCCGCCTTCATAAATATCCGCTTTATGTCCTCTATAAATATAACTTGGGTCATGCCCTTGTTCCCCTAATATCGTAAAATCAGCTTCGGGCGAACATCCATTATCACTTGTAAAAATGACTAAGGTATTATCGGTCATTCCTTTTTCTTCTAGCGTCGCCATTAATTGCCCCATGTAATCATCAATCATTAACATAAAATCTCCGTAATAATTGAGCTTACTTTTACCTTGCCATGCTGGTGTGGGTAAAATTGGTGTATGTGGGGATGGTAAAGCTAAGTAGAGAAAAAAGGGTTTGTCTGTTGGTCTTTCCACCACATAATTAATCGCTCGTTCAAAGAAATTTGGCGTTACTTGTTCATGGATAAAATCCGCTCCTGTTGGCCCTTTTCTCCACCAAGTATATTTGGCAGTATCTACGGTAACTCTATCTGGTGGAGCCGTAATTTGTCCATTTTCTACATATACATAAGGCGCCATATCCAAAGACCCCGAATGCCCATAAGCATAATCAAAACCTAAATCATTTGGTGGATTTTTGACGGGTTTGGTAAAATCTATATTGTCAAAATCTGTGGCACTCCAACCGTTTCCTCCTATCGTATCGGTTGTTAAAGCCCAATCCCAACCCAAATGCCATTTCCCAATAAATGCGGTATGATAGCCGTTTTCTTGGAGCATTTTAGCCACCGTTTTTCGTGTATTCGGAATTAATGCCTTGGATTTACCCGTTAATACGCCCGATTTTAATCGACTTCGCCAACTGTAGCGCCCCGTCATAATACTGTATCGAGTAGGCGTACAAACAGCCGAAGCACTATGGGCATCTGTAAATTTCATGCCAGCCACAGCTATTTTATCAATATTTACGGTGTTTATTTTACTATTTTCATTAAAAGCAGAAATGTCGCCATAGCCTAAATCATCGGCTAATACGTAAATGATATTTGGTGGAGTAGCTTTTTCTTCTGGCTTATTTTGGCAAGCAGTCAATAAAAAAAATAGCATCGCAAGTAGGTAGAAATTGGTCCGTTTCATTTTTTGTGATAATAAAAGTAAAGGTAAACTTCAGTTCACCGAAAAATATAGAGAACTATAGTTCCCTTTTACTAAATTAAGTTCTGATAAAGACAGCGTCCTTGCTCAATATACGCCATTTCCAAGAATAGCAGATTATATCCACCTAGATTTTGTACTTTTGAAAGAAATACAAATTACGTTCTTAAACTATTCAATCATGTCTAACGAAGAAGCCTACTTAAAAGTCCAAAAGAAAATCAAAGCAAAAAAAGGTTTTTATCTTCACTTTGGTCTCTATGTCATCATCATCATTTTTTTGACATTAATCAACTGGCTTACTGGAGGACACGGGGGATTATTCCACATCGATTGGTGGGTAGCCTTTCCTGCTGTTTGTTGGGGGACAGCAGTAGCCATTCACGCTTTAGCTGTATTTATTTTTTCTGGAGATGGATTATTAGGAGAAGAATGGGAACAAAAAAAGATTGAAGAAGAATTGAACAAAAGAGGTTATACAAGGGACAAAGACGCCCTCTTACCTCAAAATGAAATAGATCATTTAAAACTAAAGCAAGTAGAAAAACGAACCAATTATAATGAACAGGATTTAGTGTAAATAATGACCAACTTATCCTCTATTCTTCCCTAAAACCTATTCTGAATACTTCCTTTCAATTTTTCAAAAAATAGACTTCTCCGAATAAGTATAATATTTGCTATTATGTTACAAAACTTAATTTGTTAATAAAAAAAGTTTTTAATTTAAAATAATTGCTTACATTAGCGTGACAAATAAATTTTAGCAAACAAAACAAAACGAAAAATGGAGTCAATTCTTCCTTTAATTATTAATGCAGTTCTAGGCGGCGGTGGCGGTTTTCTTGGTAATATGATTAAGAAAAACGGCATGAGCCTTATTGCTAATTTATTATCTGGTGCAGTCGGAGGTAGTGTTTTACCTCAATTAGCTGGCATGGCTGGTATGTTAGGTGGTGGCGCAGCAGAA
>JBGCFJ010000901.1:0-2452 GCA_045106885.1 Saprospiraceae bacterium | reverse complement strand
ACTAACCTTTTAGATTTACCAGATGCCAAGCGTCGGCAGTTTTCAATGGAAGCCTATGCTTGTGACTTGCCTCATTTGCGGCAATTAAAAGAGGCTAAACGATATGTCTATATCATCCTGCTCCTTGAAAAGCAGATGGCTAAGGTTTATGACGATTTGATTTTGATGTTCACTCGCAGAATGTATAGTCTAAAAAATAATGCTAAAGCTGCCTTAGAAGCCTATCACGAAAAAAGTCGTCATCTGGTGAGTAGCTTGATTGAGCAGTTAGCCCAGATTGGTACAGCCTATCAAATAGAAGGAACTTATCTAAAAAAGTATAGAGCTATTAAATCGGTAATGCCCGAAAAACCGCAGGATATGGTAGAAACTTGTAATCAACATTTAGCCTATATCCAAAATAATTACTTACTGTGCTTACCTCCACTATACAAAAATCAACGTTCCCTATTATTCAACTGTTTGACTAACTTTCAACTCAAATCATCTTCACAAGATACTTCCCTATTGGATGCCATTGATTTTATAAAGAAGCATCGCAACAACAGGAAAGAATGGCTAGATTGCACAGATAGTAATTTGAGCCTAAATTTAGTAACGGATAAATGGCGTAAACTGGTAACTGGAAAAACAAGTGCTAATGCCGAAATTAAGCAGGTACACAAAAAGTATTTTGAACTCTGTGTCTTTTTTGAACTGGCTCGGCAATTAGATACAGGAGATGTTTTTGTACCACAGGCGCACCAGCATAATGATTGGACACAGCAGTTAATCTCCTGGCAGGAATTCGATGAAGATATTGAAGAATTTGGTACGGTCTCTGGTATTCCTACTGACCCCGAAGCATTTATTGCAAAGATAAAAGGAGAATTAACCGAAGCTATCAATCGTACTGACCAAGGCTTTCCTGCTAATCGGTATGCTCGAATGGAAGAAGGCAAACTTATACTGAGCAAACTGAAAAAGAAGAAAACTGCCGAGCATTACCCCGAAATTGACCGCTTATTAAAAGATAGGATGGATAATATTGGTATCCTTCAATTATTGAATTATACCGAACAATCACTCAATCTACATCATCGTTTTCATCATTTTTCGGGTCATAAAAGTAGAATCCCCAATTATGCTAGTAGCTTGGTAAGTACCTTCTTTTGTTATGGCTGTTTTATGGGACCGACTCAAGCAGCAAGGTCTATAGAGGGAGCTTCTCGTAAGCAACTAGCATGGATACACGACCACCATGTAAACGAACAGAGGCTAAATAATGCCATTACCAAAGTCATCAATGCTTATAAGCAGTTCCAATTACCTAAATTTTGGGGTACAGGTCAGAGTGCCTCAGCAGACGGAACACATTGGAGTACCTATCAGAAAAATCTATTTACCCAGTATCATATTCGCTATGGAGCTTATGGTGGTATAGCTTACTATCACGTAGCAGATAATTACATCGCCTTATTTTCTCACTTTATTCCCTGCGGTGTTTATGAAGCCTTATATATACTGGATGGATTAATCAAAAACGAATCAAAATTACAACCAGATACGGTGTATGGTGATACCCATGCTCAAAGCACCGTTGTTTTTGGTCTCGCTTATTTGCTAGGAATTAGATTGTTACCTCGTATCAGAGGTATTAAAAATAAGGTCTTTTTTCGACCAGAAAAAGGAGCATCCTACGAACATATTGATGAACTATTCACCGAAACTATCAACTGGAAACTGATTGAAACACATTTACGTGATATGTTGAGAATCGTTTTATCCATCAAAAAAGGAAAGGTTACACCTTCCACTATTTTACGGAGGCTCAACTCTCAAAGCCGAAAAAACAAACTCTACTTTGCTTTTAGGGAATTGGGTAGAGCTGTTAGAACCATTTTTCTAATGGATTACATCCATGATGTAGAATTAAGAAAAGTGATTTTTGCTGCTACTAACAAGAGTGAAGAATTTAATCAGTTCGCTGCTTGGACAGCTTTTGCCAATAAGACTATCCCTGAAAATATGCAGCATGAGCAAAGTAAAATTATCAAGTACAATCATTTAGTGGCAAACATGATAATGCTTTATAATGTGGATGGTATGACCAGAGTGTTTAATGACTTGGCAAAAGAGGGTTATGAAATTACAGAAGAACTGATTGATGCTTTTGCTCCTTATCGAACCGAGCATATTAATCGTTTTGGTAGCTATTCTAAACATCTTAACCGTGAATTATTGCCGCTCCAACACCTTCTAAACGTGAATATCAGGAGAAAATAGAGCAAATGTTAAAATTTTGGCGGATTTTACAAGATTAGTTGCCAGAGTGCGCCATGTAGTTCTTTGTTTTTTCGATGTAGGAAAAATTCCTGCGACATTCTAAGAAACGTAGATTGTATATTTTGCAATCTCGATATGTCTAAAGCGACCAGCTTATCCGAGCCTGTGAGGACAGGCTAGCGATGGA
>JBGCFJ010000900.1:0-10985 GCA_045106885.1 Saprospiraceae bacterium | reverse complement strand
AGTTGCGAGTTGCGAGTTGCTCGTCACGAACAACTCGCAACTGGCAACTCGTACCGTTATTTTGTTAATGCAATAATGGAATTATATAAATCAATATATTGATTAGCAGAATTTTCCCAAGAAAAATCTATTTCTGTAATCGCTGTTCTAATAGTTTCAAATTGTTTGGTATCCTGATATAAAACAGTCGCTCTTTTGAGTGCATTCATTGCGTCATCCACCATCAAATGGGTAAACTGAATTCCCCTACCATTTACCGTTCCTATATCTTTCACAGTATCTTTCAACCCACCAACAGCTCTTACAATAGGAATCGTACCATACCGCATAGAATACATTTGATTCAATCCACAAGGTTCGACTTTAGAAGGCATGACTAGGAAATCTGAGCCTGCATATAGTTGATGAGCCAATTGCTCATTATATTCCAAGGCAACATTAACATAATCTGGATAACGATGTGCTAACTGTTGGAGTGCTTGGTGTATTTGTGGTTCACCAGTCCCTAAGACAATGAAGGAGGCTCGATTTCCTGTTTGTAAAAAACGGTCAATCATAGGAGCTAATAAGTTAGCGCCCTTTTCCCCTGCTAGTCTACCAATAAAAGTAATGAGTGGTAACTCGTCTTGAATCGTAAATTTCTCTTTTAAAGCAATCCTATTTTTATGCTTAAAAGTTTTTAGACTCCGTTTTAAATTTTCTGCTATTAAATGGTCTGTTTTAGGATTCCAGACTTGTACGTCAATCCCATTTAGAATTCCTTTTGCCTTAGCATGTTCGCTTTGCAATAAAGCAGTTAAACTACCAGAATTCAACTGTAATTCTTTCATATAGGTTGGAGAAACCGTTGTTAACCGCCAACAGCATTTAATTGCTGACGCTAATGGATTAATTGCCCTATCCCAATCTATCAAACCACCTACTCTCCCGTCAAATAAAGGCAAATAATGAACCTTATCCCATCCAAATGTACCGTGGTATTCTGCATTATGAATGGTAAAAACAGTAGGTATATTTGCTAATCGACTAAAGACCATACAATGCTTCATTAAAAAAGGTGTCAATCCTGTATGATGATCATGACAATGAATGACCTCAGGCAATTGTTCCAATTGCTTAACCCAATGTAAAGTAGCTTGCTGAAAACACAAACTGCGCTCTACTTCATCCTTAAACCCTTTGCCATTCCCATCTAAATAAACACTTGGTCGGTCATATTTCCCTGGAATATCCGTTACATATAAAGGAAATCCTAAACCACCACCTTCTAATTTTTGAATGGTAAAAGCTATAGTTTCATTGCCCATAGGAAAACTGCCATGAAAGACCGATTTCCATTTTTGAGCCAATATCCATTTTGTATGATATTTGGGAATAATTACGGTGGCAGCACAACCAGATTCTGTTAAATATTTCGGTAAGGCTCCTGCGACATCTCCTAAGCCGCCAGCTTTAGCAGCGGGATAGCACTCTGCACTAATGTGAAGTACTTTCATAAAGTTGGTGGTGTTTTTGGTATTTTCTTTTTTGAAACAATAATTAAAACTATTTCAAAAAAAAATTATTAAACTACTCTGAATGAATATTTTATAATTGGCTAAAGATAATATTTATTTTATTTTTTCATTCATCTAGCCTATATTTTTTAGAAATAATTCCTGGAAGTGGTTCAATTTATAAATCTTTGGTAAGGGTTATGCTTATTTAGTTGCTGGTTGGTCGCTCAGTACGGTAGATCACTAGCAATTAGTTTTTATTTACTAGTGGTTAGTCAACTTTGAAATGTCGAGTAATCTTTTTTTGCGAGAAGACGCTTGGAGGTCTTGAAGACGCTCCAAGGTCAAGCGGCAAAAACCTTGGAGTGTCTCTCAGACCTCCAAGCGTTTGGACTAAACAACCCGTCATTTCAAACTTGGTCAAACGCTAGAGTGAGTTTAATATTTTAAAATTGAAGGTAAAGATGCGTTTTTAAAAAATTAATTGTCCCAATCCCTCTCTAATAATCTCAGGTTCTCCATTGACCATATTCACTACCGTAGAGGGCATATTACTCCCATAGCCACTATCAATAAAAGCATCCACTTTAGACTTAAAATCTTCGTAAATATCTTGAGGGTCTGTAAAATATTCTAAGATTTCGTCATCTGACCGTAAGGAAGTTGTCAATATAGGTCGGCCCAACTCTTCTACTATTGCCAATGGTACCGCATGATCAGGTACTCTAACTCCGACGGTTCGCTTTTTATTTTTAAATAATTTAGGGACTTCATTATTAGAAGGTAAGATAAAGGTAAAAGCCCCTGGGAGGTTTCTTTTTAACGTTCTAAAAGTTTGATTATCGATGGTTTTAGTATATTGAGAAATTTGCCCAATATCTTTACAAATAAAAGAAAGGTTAGCGGTTTTATAATTTAAATTTCGCAATCGACAAATTCGTTCAACTGCCTTTTGGTTATTGATATCACAACCCAATCCATAGATAGTATCAGTAGGATAGATAATAATACCTCCATTTTTTAGAATATCAGCGATTTGACGAATTTTTCGCCACTCTATATTGCTAGAATTGATTCTGAATAACATGAAATACCATTTTGTACTTTATACAGATTAGACTTCTTACCCTTTTATAAATACCTCTCTGAAAACATCTTTTTCCGCTATTTTTCTTCAAAAAATGAGTCCGTAATATAGGTTATGCACTAATTTTTTGAAAAAAACTATCATGAGGAAAGTCAATTCCGAACCGCAAAGCGGATGGGAGGCATCTGAATTTCATAGAGGCATCTCTCAAAGAGTAACAAGTCTATTGGCAAAAAATTGGTTTTTTCGCCATTTTCCGGCCAAAAATAGGGATTAATTTTGTGATTCTCTATATCCCAAAGCTGTTAGGTTATTTAACAAGTAGGACTAAAGAGGTCTAAGTAAAATTTAATTTTCAATTTTCAATTTCAAATTTTCAATTTTAAACCACCTTCGGCGGGAATTTGAGGTTGAAGTTGAATTTTAGATTAACAATTATTGACATTTTAAATTATCGACAATTTGTTGGTTTTAAATTTTGTGTAAGCGCCTAATAACCGATAATCTGTCTCTACTTTGCTATATTCAAAACAAATAAACTATATTTTTTTCAACAAAAAGAAGAGAAAGCCGTAATTTCATGCAGCATTGTATTTAAATTTCAAAACTTTCAGTCAGCACTAAGTGTTTTGGGAACGATGTAGAAATAGATTTACAAATTTAGAGTAGCTTATTTTGTGCTTAGTTTTCGACTTAAAAACAGGAGTTATGTTGATATAATGACTGTTTTTAAGCTGGAAAATAAGGGCAAAAGAAGCAGCATAAATTGTAAGTTTATTTTTTCATCGTTCCTTGGTAGCTCACCGAATTAAATCATTAAAATTATAATTGCATGAAATCTATTCCTACTTTTTTGCTTTTTTTAGCAGCGATTTGTTGCTTTGTAGGGTGTTATGAATCTAAACCAGCACCTAAATATCCTATCGATGGCGCTGTTAATTTAAATCAACCAGCACCAGCTAGTCCTGCTGCTCCAGGCGCTGAGCCAGCTCAAAATGCAGCAGGGGTATGGCATTATACCTGTAGTAATGGTTGTGCAGGAGGAGGTGGTGGAGCAGGTAGTTGTGCTACTTGTGGCAATGCCTTAGCACATAATACTGCTTATCATAATAATACAGGCGCTCCAACGCCCAGTCCAAGTCCAGTAACGACAGAATCCGCTACCTCTACAGTTAATTTCTCTGGAGATTCTGAAGAACCAGCTCAAAATGCAGCAGGGGTATGGCATTATACCTGTAGCGCAGGTTGTGCAGGAGGTGCAGGTGCAGCAGGTACTTGTGCGAGTTGCGGAGGTGCTTTAGCTCATAATACTGGTTATCATTAGATTGGTTGCTGGTTGCTGGTTGCTGGTTTGACCATTAGCAATAAGTAACCAGCAATTAACAAGTTTCTATATGCGCAATTAAATCTTCCAATTCCCAAGCATCGGATAATAGATGCGTTCCAATTTGAGTTCTACAGAGACTCGTTAAATAAGCACCACTTCCCGCTAATTTACCAAAATCATAAGCTAGGGAACGAATATAAGTTCCTTTACTACAAGCTACACTAAAAGCCACTTCAGGCATTTCCACTCTAGTAAATTCAAAATCATAAATAATAACAGGTCGAGGTTTAACTTCTATCTTTTTTCCTTTTCGTGCTAATTTATAAAGTGGTTGCCCATCTACTTTAATAGCAGAAAACATAGGTGGATATTGTTCAAGTGGCCCAATAAATTCTTCTCTGGTTTTATCTAATAGTAATTTGTCAATATGCTCCGTTGGATAGATTTGGTCTTCTTCCGTTTCCACATCATAGGAAGGAGTCGTTGCCCCCAGTTTCAGTGTTCCAGTATAGGTTTTCCCCATTCCTTGAAACGAATCTAACTTTTTGGTAAACTTCCCCGTACAAATAATTAATAAACCAGTCGCCTTTGGGTCTAGCGTGCCTGCATGTCCTACTTTAATTTTTTTGACTTGCAATTTATTACGCAATGCCCATCGGATTTTATTGACTACATCGAACGAAGTCCAATCCAAAGGTTTGTTAACTAATAAGGTCGCACCTGCTTTAAAATCGTATTTTTCCATAATGTTAGGTTTTACAAGGAACAAAAATAGGTTTATTACAACATTAGTTTAGAAAATTTACAAACAGTTTATTATATTTATTTCGATTTTATCTATTTTTGGAGCATTGATAATCAACCTAGTGATTCATGAAAAAGCAAGATTTTACGCTACCCATTGAAAAAGAAGAAAATATAAAGATTACCAAACCAATGGATACAGCTGTTGGCGTCGCCGCAGTCACTTCTTCGTTTGTACAAGGCTACGGGCAAATGGACTGGATTAAATGTTCTAAGGCTTTTTTAAATTTGAACCAGACCAAAGGCTTTGATTGTCCAAGTTGTGCTTGGCCTGACCCTAAACCAAGCGACCGTTCAAGTATTGCAGAATATTGTGAAAACGGTGCAAAAGCAGTTGCCGAAGAAGCGACAGAATCGAGAGTAACGCCTGATTTTTTCGCAAAACATAGCATTGCAGAGATGAATACTTGGTCAGAACGAAAATTGGGTAAAACTGGGCGATTAACCCATCCAATGATTCTCCGAAAGGGGGCAACCCATTACGAACCCATTAGCTGGAAAGGCGCTTTTACCCATATTGCTAAAAAATTAAATCAACTCTCTTCTCCTGATGAAGCTGTTTTCTATACATCTGGAAGAACGAGTAACGAAGCTGCCTTTTTATATCAATTATTTGTGCGCCAATTCGGAACGAATAATTTACCAGATTGCTCCAATATGTGCCACGAATCAACAGGCACAGGTTTATCTAGAACAATCGGCATTGGGAAAGGAACGGTTAAATTAGAAGACTTTTATGTAGCAGATTTGATTATGGTCATTGGACAAAACCCAGGCACTAATCATCCTAGAATGTTATCCGCTTTACAAAAAGCAAAACGGAAAGGCGCAAAAATAATTACGGTTAATCCATTAGAAGAAACTGCTTTCAAAAAATTCAAAAACCCACAAGAAATTCGAGGTTGGATAGGTAAAGGCACAACCATTTCTGATTTATTCTTACAAGTAAAAATCAATGGTGACTTAGCCTTGCTAAAAGCAATCATCTGTGTTTTATTGGAAATGGAGGATGAAAATCCAGGAACTGTTTTTAGTAAAGATTTTATCGCCAAACAAACCCAAGGTTATACCGATTTAATTGCAGATTTAAGGAAACAAGATGTCTCAGTTTTATCAAATGATTGTGGCATTCCATTAAGTGAAATAAAAGCAGCAGCAGCATTAATTAGAGACCATCAACGAATGATTATTTGTTGGGCAATGGGTATCACCCAACATGAAAATGGCGTCGATAATGTGCAAGAAATAGTCAACTTGCTTTTATTGAGAGGTAGTATTGGTATTCCTGGTGCAGGCGCTTGTCCAGTACGTGGACATAGCAATGTACAAGGCGACCGAACGATGGGCATTTGGGAACATTTAAAGCCTGCTTTTAAAGAAAAATTAGAATCCACTTTTCAATTTGAAGCACCTAACAAAACAGGGTATAATGCCGTGCATGCCATACAAGCAATGCACGATAATAAAGTACGTGTATTTTTTAGTATGGGCGGAAATTTACTCTTAGCTGCACCAGACACAGAATATACTGCGAAAGGCATGCGCAATTGCGATTTGACGGTAATGGTTAGTACCAAACCTAATCGAAATCATTTAGTAACAGGTAAAGAAGCAATTATTCTACCTTGTTTGGGTCGAACAGAATTAGATGTACAAACAGCAGGCAAACAATTTGTGAGTGTAGAAAATTCTATGGGCATTGTACATAAATCAGAAGGAGTGCTACAACCTGCCTCCAATACACTTTTGAGTGAACCTATGATTATTGCCAAATTAGCAGAAGCAACTTTAGGCAAAAAAACAAAAGTAGCGTGGGAAAAATTAGCCAGTGATTATGATTTAATTCGAGCTAAAATAGAAGTTTGTATTAAGGGTTTTGATAATTATAATGAAAGAGTTCGCCGCAAAGGAGGTTTTTATTTACCAAACGGGCCAAGAGAACAAAAATTTACAACCACAAGTGGAAAAGCACTTTTCACGGTTAATCCAGTGCCTAATAATACCTTAAAAAAAGGGGAGTATTTAATGACAACGTTGAGAAGTCATGATCAATTTAATACGACTATTTATGGAGATGATGACCGCTATAGAGGTATAGCAAATGGGCGTCGAGTAGCGATGATGAACGAAGCAGACCTTAAAGCAGCAGGCTTAAAACAGGGAGATTATGTTGACTTATTGAGTCATTTCAACAGTGTAGAAAGAATGGCACCACATTTTATGGTCGTTAAATATAATATTCCAAAAGGAAGCATTGCTACTTATTTTCCAGAGGCAAACGTATTAGTGCCTATTGACCAATTTGCTAGGGAAAGTTATACACCTGCTTCTAAATCAGTAGTGGTGACTGTTCGGAAATGCGATAAGCTACTGTAGCAACAATAAAAAAATCTTACATCGTAAATCTCCCTTCGGATGATTGACCAACTAAATCAATAAAACGAAGGTAGATTTATAATGTAAGATTTAAGATTTTTTGTCGTTCCTTAAGCAATAGTAGCACTTGAATTATTTCCTCCTCTTTGATTAGCGGCCAACTTTACCTTTAAAAAGTCTTCTAACCATTTAGAAGCTGAGCCGAAATCGTCAAAACAATATTCATCCTCTACTAGACCAGGGACTAAATTGAAAATTTCAAACATATCTTTTGGTTGTCCATGTAAGCCCGTGAAAACAACTTTAATATCTTGTGCATACAAATCCATGATAGCGTCTTCCATCGCATATAAACCAGATTGATCTACATAAGGCACTTTATCCATCCGCATCACCACTACTTTAATATCAGGTAAAGCTTTAACCATATCTTGGAAACGAGAAGCGAAACCAAAAAATAAAGGACCATCTAAGTGCTTGATATAAACTTCTTCCCCTACTTTTTTCAGAATATCTCCTTCATCTACCCAAGGCATTTCTCTTGAAAATTGTTGTAATGGTGCCGTCTGTGTTCTATCCTCTACCACATCAGAAATTTTCTTCATAAATAAAATAGAAGATAATATCATTCCAATAGCAACAGCTTCAATCAAGCCAACAAATACGGTTAAGAAAATTACTAATAGCATCACCACCACTTCTGATTTTGGTAATTGTGGAATATGCTTTAAGCCTTTATAATCCATTACACCAATACCTACCGTTACTAAAATACCTGCTAAAACAGCAGCAGGAATCATAGAAGCCAATGGACTCAACACTAATAATATTAGCAATAAAAGTACCCCTGCCACCATTCCTGATAACTTTGTTTTACCGCCAGAATCAATATTCACCACGGTTCTAATGGTCGCTCCAGCACCAGGAATACCACCAAAAAGAGCGGCTATAGAATTACCTATTCCTTGACCAATTAATTCCTGATTAGGGTTATGCTTCGTTTTGGTCATATTATCTGCCACAATAGAGGTCAATAAAGAATCAATCGCTCCTAAAGCTGCCAGAGATAATGCAGTAAAAATATAAGGCGTCACCTGTGAAAGGCTAAATCCTGTAAAGGCGTCTAGATAGGGCAGCGGAAATCCACTTGGAATGGTACCAATTGTTCTATAATCTGGAAGTAAAAAATATGCCCCCAGCGTGACAGCTATCAGCGCGACTAAGGTACTAGGTATGGCTTTGGTAATTCGTTTAAATCCAAAAATGATAAAAATAGTGATTAAACCTAAAATTAAGTCCGTATAATTAATATTTTGAAGGGCGGTACCTAAAGACCGTAATGCGCCCATTACTCCAGCAGCCTCACTCCCTGCTAATGCCGTTGCTTCCTTCATTATATCATCTTGCGTAATATTACCTGCACGGGAGATGGTTTCTTTAAAGTCTTCTAAGACTAAAATATCTTCTGCCGCTTCTTCTTTAAGAATTTTTTCGAGAATTATTTCTTCTGCTTGCGGTTTATATTGATTAAGTAAGTTAATATCCTCTTTAGGATAGTAGCCTAACATTGGTAATAATTGGGTAATCAAGATAATCACCCCAATTCCTGTCATAAAGCCTGAAACTACTGGGTAAGGAATGTATCGAATGTACTCCCCTACTTTCATAAAGCCCATAATTATCTGAAATATACCAGCTAATAAAAAGACAATTAAAATAGATGGTAAAGCCTTGCTAAGATCTCCATCATTGGCAGCAACGATACCTGCAATAATAACCATACTTACGGCGGTCATCGGTGCAGTTGGTCCTGAAATCTGAGTATTTGTGCCACCAAACAAGGCTGCAAAAAAACTAATAAAAATCGCACCGTAAAGGCCTGCCGCTGCGCCCATACCTGATTGCAAACCAAAAGCTAAGGCTAGTGGGAGGGCAACAATACCAGCAGTAATACCACCAAATAAATCTCCTTTAAAATGGGAGAAATCAAATCCAAATTTTTTCATGAGCTTGTTTTTTTCGTCGAATGGAATACTATCCTACTTAGGCTTCTTTAATGCTAGGCATTAGGAAGTGTTTTGAGGTGTATCCATGACTACCACTCGTTGTGACGAGTGACCAAATCTTTATAAAATAGAATAATTGAAAGGGAATTTAGGAATTAAGCACTTGTTACTCTTTAAGGTTACAGCTATCTAAAAATGTGTTTTTTCAAAAGATAACAAGTCTATTGTAAATTTTAGTTTAGTGCATCAAGTAACTAATTATTACTCAGGCTATAAATCTAAGCTATTTTTTCATTCCTAAACGGCAAAATATTTTGGAGGAGGCGTAAGAATTTCTCGATTCGGAGAAGATTTAGAATCTATATAAGAAAAAGCCATTAAATATCTTTTCCACAAAGTTTGCTCACTTTCTGAAAATTCAAAAGGGAATTTATCGTCTAATAATTCTTCATTCTTTTTTTCTTCTTTCTCAGATTCGCTATCACTAAAATCACATAATTCAATCTTGATATTATTCATCTCTAACATCCAATAGACAACTGAGTCTGCTAAAAACAAGCTGACAAAAGTTAATAGAATAATACTTCTAGAAAGGAATTGATATGGTGTTAATTGCTGCAAATAAATAGTTTAGTTAGATAAAGCCCTCAGGTTAGAACAAGGGTGTCTTGGAAAAGTTTAGACAAAGATATTAAAGATTACAAGAATTCATAATGCAAATCATCCGCTTTCTTAAGGCTAATTTTTATTGAAATAGATTGATTCCTAAGATTTTTCTTTACATTCGTTTGACAATAATTTTATAAAAACAAAATTTTTAATTATGAATCCTTATATAGCGTCCGCTATAGCAGCTGTCATCCCAATGATAGTAGGCTTTCTTTGGTATAATCCAAAAACTTTTGAGAATGCTTGGATGGACACCATCGGTATGACTAGGGAAAAAATGGAAAGTGGAAATATGTTGGTTACACTCGGTGTGTCTCTACTCATGGCTTTTATCCTAACCTTGCCACTTGCTTTTTTTGTAAATCATCCAGCAGCAAATGGTGGTGACCCTAGTTCTGATACTTTTGGGCATGGTGCTTTTCATGGTGCATTTATGGCTATTTTAATTGTTTTACCAATCATTGGAACAAAAGCACTTTTCGAGCAAAGAAGTTTTAAATATGTCTTAATCAATGTTGGGTATTGGATGGTTACGCTCGCATTAATGGGTGGAATATTAGATGCTTTATTACCAACTTTTGGAAGTTAATTGAAGCGCCCCTGATTCAATTACTATTTCTTAAAACAACATTCATCACTAAAAAAATTACAATGAATATATTAGCACAAGTATTAGCAGCTCTATCTGCTTTATTGGTAGGCTTTCTTTGGTATCACCCAAAAACTTTTGGTACTGCTTGGATGCGAGGCATTGGCATGACCGAAGAAAAAATGGCTTCTGGGAATATGGCAGTACGTTATGGTTTAGCTTTTGTGTTAGCTTTTATTATTTCCCTTTTCGTCGCTTATTTTGGAAGTAGTCACGAAGAAAAGGTCTTAACGCCATTTCAACATTCCACTTTTCACGGTGCACAATTAGCGGTAGTAATGGTGATGCCCATCTTAGTAATCGTCTCTTTATTTGAAAAACTTGATTTCAAAACAATCGCCATTAATGTAGGTTATTGGCTGGTGACCCTAACTGCAATGGGTGCTATTATTGGTGGAATGGGGTCAGGATAATCCTATTTATTGAGTAGTCCTAATAATCCGTTGGGCGATCTAATCCATTGATACTGGTTTTATCCTCCAACGGATTCCAAAAATCTAAAGTTGACGGTTTCTATTTATAAATATTTTATATCCCAAAAAAATGCTTAAAGTTAACAATAAACCATACA